>CALAED010000815.1 GCA_937891035.1 uncultured Thermomonosporaceae bacterium
TGCGCGGCGCCGTGGTGCGAGCCTGTGTACTGCCCACCGCCGCGATGGCGCTACTGGGCTGCGCCATGGTCTGGTTCTTGAGCGTCGCCGAGCCCTCCGTGCTGACGACGCGCATGGTGTTCCTGGTGGCGGCCACGGGCGCTGCGCTCATCTTGGCCGGGGCCTACATCGGCGCAGAGACCGCGATCCGTGCGCTCCACCACCAGCTTCACGGCCTCCGCTCCCTGCACGCCCGCGGCCTCGACGAACTACGTCCTGTTCTCGAAGGAGCACAGCGCGGCGAACGCGGCGAACCGCCTGCCATGGGTGCCCCGCCGGCGACGAATGACCCCTTCGAGCTGCTCGCCTACGACGTGCGCAGGACACAGCTCGCGGTGCGGCAGGCGGTCCTGGCCGCGGCGAACGCGGGGTCGGGACCCGATCAGCGCGTTGAGGTGTTCGTCAATCTCGCCTTGCGGATGCAGTCATTGGTCCACCGCGAGATCCAGTTGCTCGACGAGCTCGAGGCGCAGGTTGAGGACCCCGACCTCCTCAAAGGCCTGTTCACCGTCGATCACCTCGCCACGCTGCTGCGTCGCCAAACGGAAAGCCTTGCCGTGCTCGGCGGCGCCGCGTCGCGCCGCCGGTGGAGCAACCCGGTGACCATGTATGACGTGTTGCGCTCGGCCGTCGCCGAAGTGGAGCAGTACTCGCGCGTCAAACTCGTGCTGCCGATCGAGGGCATGCTGCTCGGCGACGCGGTGGCCCACATCATTCACCTGGTCGCGGAACTTGTTGAGAACGCCACGAAGTTCTCTCCGCCCGAGACCCAGGTGTTGATCCGCGCCGAGAGCGTCACGGCGGGCTTGGCCATCGAGGTCGAGGACCGAGGCCTTGGCATCCTCGGTGACGACCGGCACCGGATGAACGCCGTGCTCGCCGACCCGAGTCAGGTGAACATCGGTGAGCTGCTACGAGATGGTCGCATCGGGCTGTTCGTCGTCTCGGCCCTCGCTCGTCGTCACGGCGTCAAGGTCGAGCTACATCGAAACGTTTACGGAGGCACCCAGGCGGTCGTCGTGCTGCCCCCGAACCTCATCCGTCCCATGGCCCAAGACCGGTCGAAGCAGTCGGTGGCGGCCCCGCCCGTCCCGGTGGCGGCGGCGGTTGGCTCGCCTTCGGTTCCCTCCCAGCGGGGAGCCGACGGTCGTGAGGCGAGAGCCGGCGACGATCGACCGCCACTGCCGCAGCGCCGGGTGCAACAGAACCTGGCGCCTGAGTTGTGGGAGGCCCCCCCTTCCCGGGGCGACGAGCCGATCATCGAGGCCACACCTGATTTGATGGCCGGCTTCCTGCGGGGTGTCAGCCGGGCTGACGACGAGGAGGACCACCCCGTGGACAGTTCCGGCGGCACCAACTGACCACGCATCTCAGGCTCGAAGGAGAGTTCCATGGCGATCGTCCCCGCGAATCAGGATTCTGATCTCGCTTGGCTGCTGAGCAATCTCGCCAAGCGGGTTCCCGGGACCCGGAGCATCGTGCTGCTCTCCGCTGATGGGCTGCCTAAGGCCTTCTACGGGTTGGATGGGGACGGCGCCGACCAGTTGGCGGCGATGGCGGCTCCGATCTGGTCCCTTGCCCGGACGGCCGGAGAGAAGTTCGATGGCAGCGATGTCGTGCGGCAAGTGGTGGCGGAGCTGAACGACAGCACTTTGTTCGTGTCCTCGGCAGGGTTCGGTTCGATCCTCGCGGTGGTGGTGGACCGAAGCGCGGACCCGAGCGTCATCGGATACGAGATGGCTCAGTTGATCAAGAGTGTCCGCCCATTTCTGGCCACCCCGGCCCGGGGGACGACCCCGGCTCGGCGGGATCCAACCTCGACGGCATGACTGGATACGACGGCGTGTCATGGCTCGATGAGGAGGCAGGGCGTCTGGTGCGTCCTTACGCCATCAGCAACGGACGCACCATCCCCACCCGGGAGCTCGACCTGCTGTCCATGGTGATGGCCACCGGGATGACAGGTCGGGTGCAGCTGGACCGCGAGCACACGCAGGCCCTGGACCTGTGCCGGGTCCCCACTCCCGTGGCTGAGGTCGCGGCGCGGCTGCGGTTGCCGCTCATGATCGCTAAGGTCCTGCTCTCCGATCTGATCGACGCCGGGGTGGCCACCGCACGCCCGCCTGGACCGGGCGCCAACATGGAAAACCGCGATCTGCTGGAGGTGGTGCTCAATGGACTACGACGGCTCTGAGCCATCCCCATTTCCCATCGCGGTCAAGCTGTTGGTCGCCGGTGGATTCGGCGTAGGCAAGACCACCTTCGTCGGCGCGGTGAGTGAGATAGAGCCGCTGAGCACCGAAGCGGTGATCACTCAGGCGAGCGCCGGGACCGACAGCCTGGAAGGCGTGGCGGCCAAGTCCACCACCACAGTGGCCCTCGACTTCGGCCGGATCACCATCGATCCGCGTACCGTGCTCTACCTGTTCGGTACCCCCGGCCAAGAGCGGTTCTGGTTCATGTGGAACGAGCTGTCCCAGGGTGCTTTGGGAGCGGTGGTGTTGGTCGACACGCGACGCCTCGACGAATGCTTTGACGCCGTCGACTTCTTTGAACGACGCGGGATCGGCTTTCTCGTCGCCATCAACGAGTTCGACGGAGCCGTCCGCTACAACGTTGAGGAGGTGCGGGCCGCCCTCAAACTCGGCCCCGGTGTACCGATCATGGTGTGTGACGCCCGTGATCGCCGTGCCGGGATCGCAGTGCTGGCCGCTTTGGTCGAGCACCTGCTCACCGCCACCGTACCTTCATCCCTCTAACCACCGATCCCGCCAGATACGGAGCGTGTCGTGCGCGATGACCTGCCTTCCGACTACCTGACCTATGACGTCCCTCCGGGCCAACTGCTGACCCCAGCCGACCGGGAGGCGCCACGCCGTGTGGTACGGCTGCGTGAACTCGGTCTGGGAAAACGCCCCGAGCCGGAATTCGATGACTTCGCCTGGAAGCTGGCGGAGAGCGCCCGCGCCCTGACCGGCGCGATCGACAATCCCTTCGCGATGGTCAATTTCATCGACCAAGAACGCCAGTATTTCGCCGGTCTGTACGTGGCGTCGCGCACGCACGCGGACTCGGCGGTCGCGCTCGGCTCCGCTGCCGGCGTCGAGGTGGGACGAGAAATGGCTCTTGATTACGGATTCTGCCCACATGTCGTCGTGCGGCGTAAGCCGCTCGTCCTTGAGGACGTCTGCGACTATCCGCGGTTCGCCGGCAACCCGGTGGTAGACCAGGTCGGCATCCGCTCCTACCTGGGAGCTCCCCTGATTGACCGAACGGGCATGACCCTGGGCACCATCTGCGTCGTCGATCGCGAGCCGCGAGCCTGGAGTCACGCTGGGCTGAGTCTGATCAAGGCAAGAGCCGCGGAAGTGGTCCAGCTCATTCACGACCGCGAAGACCGGCCCCTGGGCTAGAGCCGGCACTCGGGACGTGCCGCCCCAGGACGTCAGGCCAAGGTGTCGGCTTCCTCTCTGTCCGTCATCGCATCGGCGAACCGCTGCGACCATTGTCTGTTCTCCGTGCCCAGCGCCACCTCGCTGAGGCGTAGCAGTTGTACGTCAGAGGTTCCGGCAGGGGCGAACAGGTGGTGAGCGTCGCGCAGGTATCGCTCGATTGACCGGTCGGGGAACAGCCCGCAGGCGGCGTGGACCTCCATGGCGGTGCGGGCCGAGTCGAGCGCGGACTCGACGTTCAGGTACTTCGCATTGATCAGTTCCGCATCGCAGGGCATACCCGCGTCGAGCAAGTGCACCGCGTGATAGAGAGCCAGCCGGGCTGTCATCAGCCGGGACTGCATCTGGCCGATCTTCGCCTTGATCGTGGACAACTCGGCCAGCGGCTTACCGTAGCGGTGTTGGTTGGACGCGTATGCGCTGGTCTTCTCCAGGAGTGCCTGGTGAATGCCGAGGGCGACGGCGGCAAGATTGGGTCTTCCGTACAGGATGCTGGAGGAGTAGGCGACCGCCAGCCCGTCGCCCTTCGCGCCCAGCATGTTCTCAGCGGGGACGCGACAGTTGTCAAGGATGAGTTCGCCGAAGCTGAACCCGTGCAATCCCATGGCGGGGCGATGCCGGCCGAGCGACAGGCCGGGGCGATGCGATTCCACCAGGAACGCCGACAGTCCCTTGGAGCCAGGACCGGTGCGGACGACGACTCCGTGCAGGTCACCGACGTGACTGTTACCGACATGGATTTTCCGGCCATTGAGGATGTAATCGTCGCCGTCGGGCTCGGCGCTGGCCGTCATGCCGAGGACGTGGCCGCCGGAGTCGGGCTCGGTCACCGCGATAGTGGGCAGGCATTGTCCGCTTGAGATGACCGGTAGCCAGGTCTTCTTTTGGATCTCGTCGCCGAAGTGCACGATCTTGGCCACACCGAGCTGAGAGGCCTGCACCATGGCGCCCATGGCGGCGCTGACCCGGGCCAGCTCTTCGATGATGATGGTCTTGGCCACGTGCCCCAATCCCATTCCGCCGTACCGGCGGGCAACCGTGACGCCGATCCAGCCTTGCCGAGCGATCAGCCGAGCCAATCCATCGTGAACGGCCCGGGACGACTCCATCGCCGGAATCTGGGGGGCTACTTCGGCCTGGGCGAATTCCCGGACCTGCTCCCGTAGCCGCTCGTGACGCTCCATGGTGAAGTAGCCGGACAGGCGGGTTCCTTTTTGTGAACCGGTCATCCGAGGTGGCCTTCCATCAGTGTCGGGGTGGAGGTTCCGAAACCGCAAGAAGCGAATTCGATAAGAAATCCGCATGTCGTCCGCAAGAGTGCGGGTGGCACATCATTGAACCTGTGCTCTCAATCCGGGAATGCCCTCACCCCCACCCTTTCGCATTCCAAGAAAGAGTGGTCAACGTCGTGCTGTCTTATCGTCACGCCACCAAGTCGTGTTGTCATCGACATCCATGGTAACGATGCGATACCGGTTGTGCTCGGCGAGCGACATAGCCCATTGGCGTCCGACAAGCCGCCTTGACAAAATCAATACAACTCCCAATCAAAACCCTCACTGCTGGCCTGCGCGGCGCATTTGTAATGCCCGGGTATGGTTTGGCACGTTATCGCGAATTCATTGCGAATGGGAAAACAGCGCCCCTCGGTGAGTCACGCCCACGCGATACGAGGCGAGGATCTGTCCACGGCGCCGCGGCCGGGCTCGGGTAAGGCTAGTCCGCGGGAGCGGTGACGAAGTCGATGAGCTCTTCGACCCGGCCGAGCAGGGCGGGTTCGAGGTCGGCATAGCTGCCGACACCCGACAAGATGCGCTGCCATGCCTCGCCGGGCGCGAGGTCCCAGCCGAGGGCGGCGATGACGCCTTCCTTCCACGGGACGCCGCGCGGCACCGACGGCCACGCCGGGATCCCGACGGCCGACGGCTTGACCGCGGCCCAGATGTCGATGAACGGGTGCCCGGTGACGAGGACGTGCGGCGAGGCGACCTGGGCGGCGATCCGGCTCTCCTTGGAGCCTTCGACGAGGTGATCGACGAGGCCGCCGAGCCGCCGCGCCGGCCCGGGGCCGAACTCGGCGACGATTGCCGGGAGGTCGTCGACGCCTTCGAGATACTCCACGACGACGCCTTCGACCCTCAGGTCGTGGCCCCAGATTCGCTCGACGAGTTCGGCGTCGTGCACGCCCTCCACGTAGATGCGGCTTTCCTTGGCCACCTGGGCGCGCAACCCGCGTACGGCGATCGAACCCGAGGCCGATCGCGGCGGCCGCTCCGGGCGGCCGGCGGTAGGCCGGACCAGGGTGACCGGCCTGCCGTCGAGGAGGAAACCGGCCTGGGTCAACGGGAACACGCGCCGCTTGCCGAACCGGTCCTCGAGCGTGACCGCGTCCTTCTCGCAGCCGACCACCGCGCCGCAAAAGCCGCTGGAGGGGTCCTCGACGACGAGGTCGCGTTCGGCCGGCACCTCGGGGATCTGACCGCGCCGCGGCCGCCGCCAGTCGCCGGCGAGTACGTCATGACCGTAGTCCTTGCTGCGCATAAGGCGAACGCCTCCTCGGCTGCCTCGGGGGATGGCGACCGAGGCACCGTATCCGGCCGACCGCGTACATCCCGCGGCAACACACCGCGCACCCACGATCAGATCCGGCCGGGCGCGACCGCGACCACGGCGGCGGCAACGCACCCGGTTCGCGTCGTTCGCGTCGTTCGCGGCTGTCCACCCCGCTCGCTCCAGCCTGCGCGGTTCGCGTCGGCCCGAGTCGGGGTCGCCGCCGGGCGGCGCCTCACGTGATCACGCCGGCGGCTTCGCTCCGGCGCCGGAGCGACGATCCCCCCAACGGAGCGCCCGGGACGTCCCGTCCGTCGTGGTAGGCGTCGGCGACTTCTCTTCAACGGGTGTTGAAGGCGTCCCGGAGGCGAGAGAACAGACCCTGCTGGCCGGGGGCGAACTTGCCCGGCGGCCGCTCCTCGCCGCGCAGCAGCGCCAGCTTGCGCAGGAGCGCCTCCTGCTCCTCATCGAGCTTGTTCGGCGTCTCGACGTTGATATGGATCATGAGATCGCCGCGGCCGCTCTCGTTGAGATGCTTGACGCCCCGTCCGTACATCGGGATGACCTGGCCCGACTGGCTCCCCGGCCGGATGTCGATCTCTTCGGGGCCGTCCAGCGTCTCGACCGTCACGACGGTGCCGAGCGCGGCGGCTGTCATCGGGATCTGCACGGTGCAGTGCAGGTCGTCGCCTTGCCGCTCGAAGAGGGGATGCGGCCGCTCGACGATCTCCAGGAAGAGGTCTCCGGCCGGGCCGCCGCCCGGGCCGATCTCGCCCTCACCCGCCAGCTGGATGTGGGTGCCGTTCTCGACTCCGGCCGGGATCCGTACCTTGATCGTGCGCCGGGTGCGGACCCGGCCGTCGCCGGAGCACTCCGGGCACGGCGTACGGATCACGCTGCCATAGCCGCCGCACTGCGGGCACGGCCGGGACGTCATGACCTGGCCCAGGAACGAGCGGGTGACCTGCTGCACCTCGCCGCGGCCGTTGCACATGTCGCAGGTGTCGGGGTGGGTGCCAGCCGCTGTGCCCGCGCCGGTGCAGGTGGGGCAGACCACCGCGGTGTCGACGGTCAGCTCCCGGGTGGTGCCGAACGCCGTCTCGGCCAGTTCCAGGTCGACCCGCAGCGTCGCGTTGCGGCCCCGCCGGGCCCGGCTGCGCGGTCCGCGCGACCCCCCGGTGCCGAAGAAGGCGTCCATGATGTCGCCGAAGGGGAAACCGGCACCGAAGCCGGCGCCCGCGCCGGCCGCGGTGGCGAACGGGTCGCCGCCCAGGTCGTACATCTCGCGCTTTTTCGGGTCGGAGAGCACCTCGTAGGCCTGGGTGATCTCCTTGAACCGCTCCTGCGTCTCCGGATCGGGGTTGACGTCCGGGTGGAGCTCCCGCGCGAGCCGGCGGTACGCCTTCTTGACCTCGTCCGCGCTCGCGTCGCGTCGAATACCGAGGATGGCGTAGTAGTCGCGGGCCACTTACGACTCCGCCAGGATCTGACCGACGTAGCGTGCCACTGCCCGTACCGCTCCCATCGTTCCGGGGTAGTCCATCCGCGTCGGACCCAGCACACCCAGCCGGGCCAGGGTCTGGTTGCCGACGCCGTAGCCCGCCGCCACCACAGAGGTCGACTGCAGGCCCTCGTCTGGGTTCTCGGTGCCGATGCGCACCGTCAGAGTATTCGAGGAGTCGCCGACTTCGCCGAGCAGGCGCATGAGCACCACCTGCTCCTCCAGCGCCTCGAGGATCTGGCGCAGGCCCTGGGAGAAGTCGACGGCGGCCAGGTTGGCCGCACCGGCGAACACGATCTTTTCATCGTGGTTTTCCACGAGCGTTTCCAGCAGCACCGAAAGGACCGCGGCCGCGACCGGCCGGTCTTCCGCCGGGACCTGGGCCGGCAGATCGGCCACCGCGGTGGGCACGTCGCCGAGCCAGCACCCGTCGAGGCAGGTGTTGAGCAGCGCACGCAGGTGCGCGATGGAGTCTTCGGAGATCTCGCCGATGGTCTCGATGACCCGTTGCTCAACGCGCCCGGTATTGGTGATCAGCACGAGCAGCAGGCGCTGGGCGGCGACCGGAACCAGTTCGACGTGCCGGACCGACGAACGGGTCAGCGACGGGTACTGCACGACCGCGACCTGCCGGGTCAGCTGGGCGAGCAACCGCACGGTCCGGCCCACCACGTCGTCGAGGTCGTAGGCGCCGGACAAGAACGTCTCGATCGCGCGGCGCTCGGCCGCCGACAGCGGCTTGACCGTGGACAACCGGTCGACGAACAGCCGGTAGCCCTTGTCGGTGGGGATCCGCCCGGCGCTCGTGTGCGGCTGGGCGATGTAGCCCTGCTCCTCGAGCACGGCCATGTCGTTGCGGATGGTGGCCGGAGATACCCCAAGGTTGTGGCGTTCCACCAGGGCCTTGGACCCCACAGGCTCGTTGGTGGACACATAGTCCTCAACGATGGCGCGCAGCACCGCCAGTTTGCGGTCGTCGAGCACGTGCTCACCTCCCTGCTTCCACGGCCGCGTGCTCGGCGCGGGCCGGCGTGGGCCGGGCGGGCCCAGTGAGCCGGGTGGGCCGGCATGGCCGAGCCGCCGGCGAAGTGTTCGAAGCGGCCTGCGTCGTCGCTTCCACTGTCTCACCTGCCGCGTCCATGACCTGCCCGGTCGGGTCGGCGTCGGCCACATCGGGCGCGGGCGCTCGGGCCTAGGCGATCGGCTCGGCCATCTGGCCCGCCGATGCCGCGCCCGGTCCCGGCCAATCCCGGCCACACCGCTCGCTCGCCTGCTCGCGCTCTGGCACTCCCTCCCTTTGAGTGCCAAGTGTACGTGGTAGCGCCAGACTGGGGGTACCAGACTCGGTGTAGTCGAAAACCGGCAGGCGGCATGATTCACCGTGAGCGTACGCCTTGTGGGACGGTCATCTCCCCCGAATTGGGCCGAGGTGGCCGACCGGTGTTTTCAGCGTCGCTACAGCACACTGGACGTGACGGTCGGCGTCGTGCTCGGTTCCACCGGCGCCATGGTGATCGACACGCTCGGCAGCCGCCGCGAGGCCGAGCGGCTCCGGCTTGATCTGCGCCGCCTGGGGGTACGGCGCGAGCCGCGCTGGGTGGTCAACACCCACGCACACTTCGACCACTGCTTCGGCAACAGCGTCTTCTCGCCGCGGGACGGGGTGTGGGGGCACGCGTCGCTGCCGGACGAGCTCGCGGGGACCGACCGGGAGGCGCTCGCCGCGCAGTTCCCCGAGTGGGCCGAGGACATACGCGCGGACCCGATCGCGCCGCCCGACCGGCTGGTCGCCGCATCCGCCGCGATCGATCTCGGTGACCGGGTGGTCAAGCTGCACCATCTCGGCCGCGGTCACACCGGCGGCGATCTCGTGGTGACGGTGCCCGACGCCCGCTGTGTGTACGCGGGCGACCTGGTGGAGGCCGCGGGTCCACCGGCGTACGGGGCGGACTCCTTTCCCCTGGAGTGGCCGACCACCGTGATGCAGTTGCTCAACCTGTCCTTCGACGTGCTCGTGCCGGGGCACGGCGAGGCCGTCGACCGCGACTTCGCCGTCCGCCAGGCGGGGGAGCTCGCGCTCGTCGCCTTGCGCATCCGTGAATACCATGCGGCCGGCCTGCCGGCGCGGGAGGCCGCGGCGACGGGGGCGTGGCCCTATCCGCGCGAAGTGGTCGCCACCGCCGTACGGCGCGGTTATGCGCACCTCGACGACACCCCACACGGGACGGCGGATCGTTGCGACCGATGAGACGTACCCTGGCGCGACAGGGCCCGCGGTCGGTCCCGACAATGGGTGGTGTGAGCGAGCGTCAGATCGCGGTGAGCGCGCCGGTCTTCCTCGCGGCGGCCGACCGGCTCGTCGCCGACCACGTCGTGCTCGACGGGCCTGAGGGCCGGCACGCGGCCACCGTACGGCGGTTGCGCCGTGGCGAGCGGGTCGATCTCACCGACGGGGCCGGGCTGCTGGCCGAGTGCGTCGTCACCGCGGCCGACCGCGACGCGCTCCGCCTGGACGTCGTCGCCAGGCACCGGCACGCCGCCCCGGAACCGCGACTCGTCGTGGTGCAGGCCCTGCCCAAGGGCGACAGAGGCGAACTCGCCGTCGAGCTCATGACGGAGGCCGGAGTGGACGAGATCGTGCCCTGGGCGGCGGCGCGCTGCGTGACGCGCTGGCGCCCCGAGCGGCGGGAAAAGTCGCTCGCCCGCTGGCGCGTCACCGCCAGGGAGGCGGGCAAACAGGCTCGCCGCGCCTGGCTGCCCGAGGTGTCGGAGCCGGCCACGACGGCTCAGGTGACGGCCAGGATCGGCGCGGCGGCGGCCGCCTTCGTGCTGCACGAGACCGCGACGGCCTCGCTCGGCGCGATCGACCCGCCGGACGTGGGCGAGATCGTCATTGTGGTCGGGCCGGAGGGCGGGCTCACCGAGGCCGAGATCGAGGCGTTCACGGCGGTGGGCGGGCGTCCGGCGCTGCTCGGGCCCACCGTGCTGCGCACCTCGACGGCCGGGGTGGTCGCGGCGGCGGTGCTGCTCAGCAGAACCGGCCGGTGGTAGCGCCGGCGCGCGCCGCGCCCCGGCCCCGCTGTGGGCGGCTCTGGCTGCTGTGGGGGGCCGGCTACGGCTGGCCCTGCTGCTCGCCCTGGTGCGGCTGCTCCGGCTGAGCAGGCGGCTCGGAGGTGGCGCTCGGCGTATCGGAGGCCGGCGGCTCCGTGGGCGGCGTGGTCACCGGGTCGGGCGGGGACGAGACCGGCGGCTGTGGCGAGGTACACGATGGGGGAGAGCTCGGGGAGCCGGACGCCGTCGCCCCGGCGGCGGCCGAGGGTTGGCAGGTCGGCACGCCGACCGTCGGCGGCGTCTGCGGGGTGGGACTCGACGTGGGCGCCGGGATCGCCGGCCCGCCGGGATAGGGTTGCCCCGGAGCGCCGCCGTGGCCGGGAACGCTCGTGCCGTTGCCCACGCTGCGGTCCGGCCCTTCGTTCGCCGAGCCGCGGTCGCCGGCGGTGATGCCTTCGATCGCGTTCATGGCCGGTGTCGCCGAAATGGCGATCAGGGCGATGAAGGCCGCGGCGGCCAGCGCCATCGCCGGACGTCCCCAGGTTTCGGTGAACCATCCCCAGCCGAAGCGGCGCCGCCGCTCGCTGATGCGAGTGCGGATGCGATCCAGGCCGTCCGGCGCCGGTACGACCGCGTCCGCCTCCGCGTGCAGAGCACGGCGAAGTGCGTCGCCGTATGCATCGAGCGGATCGGTCATGTCATCTGCTCCAAGACGGTACGAAGCGCGGCCATGCCACGCGCCGTATGGCTTTTGACGGCTCCGCGGCTGATGCCCATGGTGCTGGCGATCTCCGCTTCCGACAGATCGGCGTAATAGCGCAAGACGAGTGCTTCCCGTTGCCGTGTGGGCAGTTCCCCGAGAGCCTTGATGACCTCTGTTCTCTCGAGCTCCGTGATCGCGCCGTTCTCGGCGCTCGGCGCGTCGGGCAGCCCCTTCGGGGCGTACTTCTCGACCACCGCCCGGTGTCGAAGAACGGAACGAGACCGATTGACCACCGACTGACGCAGGTACGACAGCGCCTTCTCCGGATCGCGCAGCCGCCGCCACGCGCTGTGCATGGCGACGAAGGCATCCTGGACGACCTCCTCGGCGGTCCCGATGTCACGTACGAGCAGCACGGACAGGCGCACCAACGAGCGGTAGTTCGCGCTGTAAAGCGCGGTCACAGCCTGATCGGCGTCCCAGGTCGCGGTCACCGCGTCTGCGGTTCCCGTGGCCACAAGGGTCTCGGTCACGTCAATAGGACGCCCCTGTTCGTCATCGGGTTTACGAAAGGGCATTCCCTGTCTCGCCTCGGTCACTGTCCGCCGCCTCCGCCGCCCCCCCGCCATCCGGAAGATGGTGATCCTTCGGTGCGGCGTCGTCCTCGAACCGCCGGGCAGATCGCGCGCCCCGCACACGAAAGGTCATGTATTAGAACATGTCCAGGGCCAGGAGGTTCGCTCCGATTGGCAACCTTAACCATTGAGGCGGTCAACGCGCCCGCCCGAGCCGCAGACGATGTGGTATCGATTCGTCGTCGTACGATCTCGATAACCCGCGATGACGGCCATGACATCCGAAGACATCGGATGGCGATGGCCGGCGTCGGATGACGTCGGATGACGGTCGGGCCGCGGCGGCCGCGACCGAGGGAGGCGTACGTGCCCACTGACGAGTGCCTGTTCTGCAAGATCGTGTCCGGGGACGTACCGGCCAAGATCGTCCGGGAGACCGACCGGACGCTGGCCTTTCGTGACATCAACCCGCAGGCCCCAACGCACGTCCTGGTGGTGCCTAAAGATCATTATCCGGACGCGGCCGCCCTCGCCGCCGCCGACGAGGCGACCCTCGCCCTGGTCCTCAAGGAGGCGCACGAGGTCGCCGTCGGCGAGGGCATCGCGGACGCCGGCTACCGGGTCGTCTTCAACACCGGCGCCGAGGCGGGCCAAACCGTCTTCCACGTCCACGCTCACGTGCTGGGCGGGCGCGGCCTGAACTGGCCGCCCGGCTGACCCGCACGCGGAGCAGGCCCCCAAATGCGCCCAAGCGCGCCCAAAAGCCGCGCCGCGTCGCCCCCGGCGCGCCGCCATCCGGGACGGGCGGGATACCGAGTCGATCTCGGCGATCTCCCACCGGACCGATAACGCCGATAATATGAGGGGTGGCCGCCGGTGGTCAGGGGTGACCTCCCAGGCGAGGGAGCCGCGGCCACTTGACGCAACACACTCAGGCGGGAGCACAGTGCCTATTCAGGACAGGGGTTAAGGGCCGCAAGGCCGGCAGATGGTCGAGACAACACGCGCCGCCCGGAAGGGCACAGACGCCGCGCGGTCGCAGATCAAGATCGTGGTGCCCGACGACCATTCCATGGTCAGCCTCCTCGGCTCCCGCGACGAGCTGCTCCACGTCATCGAACGCGCTTTTGACAGCGACATTCATGTCCGGGGCAATGAGATCACGGTCACCGGTCCCGAGGTCGAGGTCGAGCTGGTCGCCAAGCTCTTCGAGGAGCTCGTCGCCCTGCTCAGGAGCGGCACGCAGCTCACCCCCGACGCGGTCGAGCGCAGCCTGGCGATGCTCCGCTCCCATGTGACCGAGCGGCCGGCCGAGGTGCTCACCCTCGACGTGCTATCGGCCCGCGGCAGGACGATCCGGCCGAAGACCCTCAACCAGAAGCGCTATGTCGACGCCATCGACAAGCACACGATCGTGTTCGGCATCGGCCCGGCCGGCACCGGCAAGACTTACCTGGCCATGGCCAAGGCGGTCAAAGCGCTCCAGGACAAGCTGGTCAACCGGATCATCCTCACCCGCCCGGCGGTGGAGGCCGGCGAGCGCCTTGGCTTCCTGCCCGGCACGCTGTACGAGAAGATCGACCCCTACCTGCGGCCGCTGTACGACGCGTTGCACGACATGATCGACCCCGACTCGATCCCGCGCCTCATGAGCGCCGGGACCATCGAGGTCGCCCCGTTGGCTTACATGCGAGGCCGGACGATCAACGACTCGTTCATCATCCTCGACGAGGCGCAGAACACCTCGCCCGAGCAGATGAAGATGTTCTTGACCCGGCTGGGGTTCGGATCGAAGGTCGTGGTGACCGGCGACGTCACCCAAGTCGACCTGCCCTCCGGCCAGCGCAGCGGGCTGCGCGTCGTCCAAGACATTCTCGACGGCATAGACGACATCTACTTCTGCCGGCTGACCAGCACCGATGTCGTGCGGCACAAGCTGGTGACCGACATCGTGGACGCCTACAACCGCCACGACGCCGCGCGGCGCCCGGCAGAGATCAAGCAGGGCGCG
>CALAED010000816.1 GCA_937891035.1 uncultured Thermomonosporaceae bacterium
GCAGCTATCTCGCCATGTCCCACCCCACCACCGATTTCCTGCCCGCCGTGGACGCCGCCGACGTCAAAGCGGCCGCCAAACGCGAGAGCGAACGCAGCAAAGGGTCCATACGACTTCGCGACCGCGCGGAGGTCGCCAGATTCTTCGCCGGTATGGACATCGTCGACCCCGGCATCACCGCGCTGCCCGACTGGCGCGACGACGCGCCACCCGACCAACGCCCCTCCCCGGCCGACGTCTCGCTCTACGGCGCCATCGCGCGCATCCGCTGATCACACCGGCTCACCACGCGCGGCCGACCACGCGCGGCCGGCCGGCGGCCGCAGGGCCGGGGTCAGGCCGTCTCGGTCTTGGCCACCTCGGACAGGCCGAGGACGTCGATGGCCTCGGCCCGCATCTGCACCTTGCGGATCTTGCCGGTCACCGTCATCGGGAACTCGTCCACGATGTGGACGTACCGCGGGATCTTGTAGTGCGCCAGCTTGCCGAGGCAGTACTCGCGCAGTGACTCGGCGGTCAGCGGCGCGGCCCCCGGCCGCATCCGCAGCCACACCATGAGCTCCTCGCCGTACTTGGCGTCCGGCACGCCGACGACCGCGGCGTCCAGGATGTCCGGGTGGCTGTAGAGGAACTCCTCGATCTCGCGCGGGTAGATGTTCTCGCCGCCGCGGATGACCATGTCCTTGATCCGGCCGGTGATGTTGACGTACCCCTCGTCGTCCATGACCGCGAGGTCGCCGGTGTGCATCCAGCGTGCCCGGTCGATCGCCTCGGCCGTCTTTTCCGGTTCCTCCCAGTAGCCGAGCATCACCGAGTAGCCGCGCGTGCAAAACTCGCCCGGCGTGCCGCGCGGCACCGTCCGGCCGGTCCGCGGATCGATGATCTTGACTTCGAGGTGGGGATGCGCCTGGCCGACGGTGGAGACCCGCCGCTCCAGCGAGTCGTCCGCCCTGGTCTGCGTGGACACCGGCGAGGTCTCGGTCATGCCGTAGCAGATCGCCACCTCGGTCATTCCCATCCGCTCGATGACCTGCTTCATCACCTCGACGGGGCAGGGCGAACCGGCCATGATCCCGGTGCGCAGCGACGTCAGGTCGTAGGAGCCGAAGTCCGGGGCGTTGAGCTCGGCGATGAACATCGTCGGCACCCCGTACAGCGACGTGCAGCGCTCGGCCGCGACCGCTTCGAGGGTCGCGGCCGCATCGAACGACGGCGCCGGGATGACCACGCAGGCGCCCCGGCTGGTGGCCGCCAGGTTGCCCATCACCATGCCGAAGCAGTGGTAGAACGGCACCGGGACGCAGACGCGGTCGCGCTCGGTGTAGCCGCAGAGCCCGCCCACGAAGTATCCGTTGTTGAGGATGTTGTGGTGCGACAGCGTGGCGCCCTTGGGGAACCCGGTCGTCCCGCTCGTGTATTGGATGTTGATCGGGTCGTCCGCGTTCAGCTCCGCCGCGATCTCCGCCAGCGGCGCCGGGTCGGCGGCCCGGCCGGTGTCCACGAGATCGGTCCACTCGGCGCCCCCGATGAGCAGGACGTCCCGCAGCTCCGGGCATTTCGGCGCGACCTCGTCGATCATCGCCGCGTAGTCGGAGGTCTTGAACGCGGGCACCGCGACCAGCGTGCGGATCCCCGCCTGCCGGAGCACGTACTCAAGCTCGTGCACGCGGTAGGCCGGATTGATGTTGACCAGGATGGCACCGATCTTGGCGGTGGCGTATTGCACGAACACCCATTCCGCGCGGTTCGGCGCCCAGATGCCGACCCGGTCGCCGGCCCGCACGCCGCGCGCGAGCAGCCCGAGCGCCACCGCGTCCACCTCGGCGGCCAGTTCCCCATAGGTCCACCGGCGACCCGCCGGCCGATCGACCAAGGCCTCTCTATCGCCGTACGCGGCTACTGTGCGGTCGAGGTCGGCGCCGATGGTGTCGCCGAGCAGCGGCGTCGCCGACGGGCCGGACGCGTAGGAAATCATGCCTTCACCATGGCCCTTACGCGCCGCGCACGCCACCCCTGGTGACAGCGTCCGAAGATGACGAAGGTAACGAAGTGACGCGAGGTTATTGGGCGGCGCAGTTCGCCGCAAATAGTATGGCCGGAGCGGCAAGTCCGACGGTCTGGCCTCAGGTCACTCCGGCCGGGTGGATGGCCCCTCCCGCAACTCGTACGACCTGCCCGGCCGGAGGTTTTACCTAGCGAACGCCTGCCCGCCGAGGCACAGTTGAGCGCCCGGCACGAGGTGGCTGTCGTGCCGGGCGCGCTCCCATCACCCCAACGCACCCTGGCTACTTGTCGCTGCCCTGTGGGAGTGCCACCCGTACGTTGGTCCGGCCAGGATCGTCAGGTCATCACAGGCCCAACTTCCCGACGCCCGCGCGGCCCGTCACGATGGACTTGACATTGGCCGCCGAGTCGACGCTGTAGCCGTAAGGAATACCGGCCACGCTGCCGCCGGTCTGGCCGGCGGGTGAGTTGACGAAGAAATTGTTGCGTGCCACCAGCGACCCCGGCGGGGAGGAACCCTCGCCGAGGTGGTAGGTGTCTTCGACATTTTCGAAGTAATTGCTCTCGACCAGCACTCCGCCCTCCATCGTGGACGCGATGCCGTAGTCGCCGATATTGCTGTAGTAGTTGTTGTAGACGTGCACCGGGTTGCCGAACCGCACCCGCGGATGACGCTGGTTGGTGCCGTCGAACCAGTTGTGGTGATAGGTCACCCGCAGGTGCCCGCGGTCCTGCGAGCCGTTGCCGTCGTCGTGGCCGAGCAGCGCCGTCTTGTCGTGGCCGTGGTAGCGGTTCCACGACACCGTGACGAAGTCGGAGCCGCGCTTGATGTCGGTGAGACCGTCGTTCCCGTCCGTCAGGTCGTTGTGATCGATCCACACGTTGGTGGAGCTCTGCACGTTGATCGCGTCGTCGTCGGCGCCGGTGAAGACCAGGTTCTGGATGATGACGTTGCGCACCGACGAGACGTTCAGCCCGCCGCCGCGCAGGCCGGAGCCGGAGCCCGCGCCGAACACGGTCTTGTTCGAGGCCACCCGGTGCATGCCCGACAGCGAGATCATGCCGGACACCCGCACGTTGAGCGGGCTGCTCGACTGCAAGGCACTGTCCAGCGCCGAGGCCGTGGTGACCGTGACGGTGGCGGCGCCGCCGCCTCCCGTCGTACCGCCGTTTTGGGCCGCCCAGCCGGTCGGCGAACCCACGGCGAGCGCGGGGCGGGCGGCGATGCCGACCGTAACGGCGGCCACGCCGAGGGTGGCGGCGGCCATGACGGCGCGCCATTTGGTGAGCGTCTTTTGAGGCATGAGGGTGGGCCTTTCACTTGTCGTGTGCCGTCGCGACATATGCACCCCGCTGTTTCCAGCGCCACCTCAGGGGTTTCTAACTCGCGGTACATGTGACGGCAGGTACCGCGTTGGTTCCGGATTGACTTGCGCTGAAGCCGAACGATGTGGAGGCGCCGCCCGAAAGGGCGCCGTTGTAGCTCAGGTTCGTCACAGAGACGTTGGCGCCGCTTTGCGACAGCGTGCCGTTCCACAGCTGGCTGATCGTCTGACCGTTGGCGAACGTCCACGACACCCGCCAGCCTCTGATCGCCGCTGATCCCGCGGTCACCGACACGTCGGCCTGGAAGCCGCCGCCCCAGGAGTTGACGACCTTGTAGCTCGCCGTGCAGCCCCCGGAGACCGGCGGCGTCGTGGGGGGCGGCGTGGTCGGCGGCGTGGTCGGCGGCGTGGTCGGCGGCGTCGTGGGGGGCGAGGTCGTGGGCGGCGTGGTCGGCGGCGTCGTGCCGGCGGTCCGGTCGGCGTACAGCACGCCCCTGCCGTTGGTGCCGAGGTAGACGCGGCCGTAAATCCGCGGGTCGCCGGTGATGGCCTCGCCCGCGTTGCCGTACTGGTGCCGGTCGTCGTTGATCCGCAGCCACGACGCGCCCGCGTTGTCGGACCGGTAGACGCCCGCCACGCCGTCGATCGTGCCGATGGTGAACAGCGCCATGTAGGTCTGGCCCGGCGCCGCCCGGCCGAAGCCGACGTTGATGGCACTGGCCACGTTCGACAGCTTGGTGAAGCTCGCCCCGGAGTTGGTCGAGTGGAACAACCCGGTGCTACCGGCCAGCCAGATGTCGCCTTCGCGGCCCGGCATCGCCTTGAAGCGCACGCCGGAGGATGGCAGGCCCGTCGCGCCCGTCGAGCTGAACGTCTGCCCGCCGTTGGTGCTCACGTAGAACGTGCCGTTGGAGAAGGCGTAGAACTTGCCGGGGTTCACGCGGTCGGACTCGACTATCGCGTTCGCCGGCACGCCGGAGGCCTGGCTCCAGGAGGTGCCGAAGCCCACCGAGTAGACGACCGGCTGCCCCGGGTCGCCCGGCGCCCACACGAACCTGCCGCCGCCCGCGGCCGCCGCGACGGTGCCGCCGCTGTTGACCCCGCCCGGCTCGCCGCCCTGGAACCAGTTCGCCCCGCCATCGGTGGAGAAGGCGACGTGGCTGTCGTTCGGGCGGTCGGAGTCGGTGAAGTTGCCGACCCGCACCATCGTGCTCGGGTTGGTCTCGGCGTAGTCGAGGCTCGTCGTGCTGGTGAAGTTGGGCTGGGTGAACATCGTGGCCGGGACGGCGTCCAGGTTGGCGTGCCGGAAGCCGGCGATGTCACCGAGCCCGCTGACCAGCGGGGCGCCGGACGGCGGACTGATCAGGTCGAGCACGGCCGTCTCCTCAAGCCCCTTCACCATCGGCGTGATCGTGAACTGGCCGCCGGAGTCCCAGTTGGTGAGGTTGGTCGTGCCGTAGATCGTCGCGCCCGTCCCGTACATCATCCGGCCCGAGTTGAACGGGTCGATCTCCACGGACGCGTTCATCCAGCCGAGTTTGGGCGTCACCTCCGGTGGCTGCGGATTGGTGCCGAAGGTCAGCCACGGTACGGAGGAGATGTTCTGGGTGTAGCGGAAGCTGCGGTTGGGGTAGGAGGTGAAGTCCCAGACCCGCGTCCAGGTGGCGCCGCTGTCGGTGCTGCGGAAGAAGATGGCGTCCGGCCACCACGAGATCTGCGTCGCGACCATGATCGTGCTCGGGCGCTGCCGGTCGATGGTCAAGCCGCTGTAGCCGAAGTAGTCGTCGGCGCTGCTTGACGGGACCGGGCTGATCTGCGTCCAGGTCCCCGTAGCCGTCGTGTAGCGCCACACGTCGCCCTTGCCGCCGTCGTACGGGCCGCCGGTGTCACTGGTCGCGATGTACAGATAGCCGTTGGTCGTGTCCAGCACGCCCTTGTGCGCGATGTAGCCGGTCGGCTGCCCGGCCACCCGCTCCCACGACGAGCCGCCGTTGGTGGTGCGGTAGACGGTGTTCTGCTTGTCGGCCACCCCGACGTAGATCGTCTGCGTGGCGTTGCCGGCCGTCCCCGTCCGCTTGTCGAACGTCACCCACACGACGCCCTGGTTGTCACCGAGGTACTGGTCGCCCGGCTGAGCCACGTAGTTGCCGGCGTTCGGGAAGTTGGTCACCCTCGACCAGGTCGCGCCCGAGTCGGTGCTGCGCCACAGGCCGTTCCCGCTCGGCGCGCCAAAGTACAGGACGCTGTTGCGGTTGGGGTCAACCGCGAGGCGCTCGCCCATCCCGCGCCCCGGCATATTCCCGCCCAGCTTGAACGGCAGCGGGCTGATCTGCCATGAGTCGCCCTTGTTCGTCGAGCGCAGGATGGCGCCGTTGTTGGGGTCCCAGCTGTTGGTGTACATGCCGACGGCCGCGTACACCCTGTTGGGGTCGACCGCGTCGGTGGCGATGCTGACCACGCCGTTGTAGCCCCAGTTGCTCTGGCCCACCCAGTCGAGGAGCGGGATCCAGGACTGTGAGCTTTGATTCCACCGGTAGGCGCCGCCGATGTCGGTGCGCGCGTAGATCAGGTCGCGCTGGCTCTGGTTGAAGATGATGCCGGGGACGAAGCCGCCGCCGCCGATCTGCACGTTCTTCCAGTTGTACGGATCGGACGCGGCGGCCGACGCCGCCGGCGTGAGCGTCTGGGCGATGAGGCCGACCATTGTCGCAAGCAGCAGGCTCGCGAGTGCACAGAGCAGAGCCCTCGGCGAATACAACTTGGTACGCATGTGCGGCCGCCTCCTGTCGAGCTGTTCCGGACGCGCGGCGTGAGATTCACACGCTCGCCGGGGTGCGGTCAATCCCGCCTTTCAGCATTCGGCAACCGCTTTCCATACTCATCTGCCTGCTGACCTGCCGAGAGGGTCGAAGCGCTTCGATAGGAGGTGCGACATGCGCCTGTGAAAGGCATGAAAGACCCGCCTCCCCCGCGAAATCCACACAATCCAACAAGTCTTGACAAAGCTCAACATCCGCTGTTGAGTGAGCGCATCGGTCGCTCAAGGAGCCCTCGATGCGCACCCGGGCAATCGCCGCATGTTTCCTCACCATCGCCGCGGTGGCCGTCGCCGCCCAGCCCGCGACCCGGGCGAACGCGGCGCTCGCGCCCCCAACGGTCAACCTCGCCCTCACCGGCACCGCGACCGCCGCGACCGCCGCCGCCGGCCATGCCGCGGCGGCCGCCATCGACGGCGACGCGGCGACGACCTGGTGCCCCACCTCCGCCGTCGGCACGCTCACCGTCGACCTCGGCCGCCAGCGCCGGCTGGACGGCTTCGGCCTGACCCTGCTCGGCGCGGCGCCGGCCACCGCCACCGTCGAGGCCGCGGCACTCCCCGGCCGGTTCCGGGTCGTACGGCCCGCCGTCGCCGTGGTACCCGGCTCCCCCGCCTTGTTCCCCGCGGCCGGGGCCGCCCGCTGGGTCCGGTTGTCGATGCGCGGCGACGGGCCGCCCTGCGTGGGCGAGTTCCGCGCCCTGGGCGCGGCCGCCGCCTCGGTGATCGTCGGTCACGACCTGTCGTTCGCCGTCCAGGAGCGCGCCGCCGGCGCCGTCTACACCGACAACGGAAGGGTCGCGCTCCCCGAACGAATTCTCGCCGCCCACGGCGCCGGCTATGTGCGCCTCCGGCTATGGGTGAACCCGCCGGCCGGCTACAGCGATCTACGGTCCGTCCTGACCATGGCCCGCCGGGCCAAGGCGGCCGGCCTGCGCCTGCTGCTCGACCCGCACTACTCGGACTTTTGGGCCGATCCACAAAAGCAGCCGGTCCCGGCCGCCTGGGCGGGCCAGGACCTGCCCACGCTGGCCCGGACCGTCCGCGCCTACACCAGGGACGTCCTCGACGCGCTGGCCGCCCAGGGCACGCCCGTCGACATGCTCCAGCTCGGCAACGAGATCCGCAACGGGATGCTGTGGCCGGTCGGACAGCTCGACTGGACCGCCGGCACCGGCTGGGACGCACTGGGCACCTTGCTCCGGTCAGCGGCCGCCGGCGCACGGGACGCCCGCGGCGCCACGCCGAAGCTCATGGTCCATTTCGACCAGGGCGGCGACAACGCCTTCAGCCGGGTCTTCTACGACCACGTCGTCGCGCAGCGCGTCCCGTTTGACGTCATCGGCCTGTCGTACTACCCGTTCTGGCACGGGACACTGTCGCAGCTGCGGGCCAACGCGGGCGACCTCGCCACCCGCTACGACAAGGACGTGGCCATAGTGGAGACCCAGTACGGCTGGACCATGGACAACGGCGACCAACTCGGCAACTTCCTGTGGCAGAAATCGCAGCTGGTCCCCGGCTACCCGGCCACCCCTCAAGGCCAGCTCGGCTTCCTGTCCGATCTGCTGTCGATCGTCGCCGCCATCCCCGGCGGACACGGCGCCGGCGTGTTCTACTGGCAGCCGGAATGGATCCCGGGCGTCGGCTGGGCACCCGGCGAGGGCACCCCGAACGACAACCTCACCCTGTTCGACTTCACCGGCCGCGCCCTCCCCTCCATCGCCTTCACCCACCCGCTGCCCGGCCCTCGATAACGCGCCGCGACCCGCCGCGCTCTCGTGGGTGCTGGTCACAGGTGGCGCTCGAACCACGCGGCGGCGAGCGCGGCGACGCGGTCCAGCGCCCCCGGCTCCTCGAACAGATGACTCGCGCCGGACACGACGCTGATCTCGTGCGGGGCGGGGAGCCTGCCCGCGGCCCGCCGGTTCAGCTCGAGCACGGTCGTGTCCCGGCCGCCGACGATCAGCAGGATGGGCGCCGCGACTCGGTCAAGCGCCGCGCCGGCCAGGTCGGGCCGGCCGCCGCGGGAGACCACCGCACGCACCAGACCGGGCCGGTCCACCGCGGCGGCCAGCGCCCCGGCGGCTCCGGTGCTCGCGCCGAACAGCCCGAGCGGCAGATCGCGTCCCGGGCCGGCGGCCAGCCAGTCGATGGCGCCGATCAACCGGGCGGTCAGCAGCCCGATGTCGAAGCGCAGCTCCGCCGTACGGGCGTCGATGAGGTCCTCATCGGCGGTGAGCAGGTCGAGCAGCAGGGTGCCGAAGCCCGCGGCGCCCAGGTGCGCGGCCACCGCCCGGTTGCGCGGGCTGTGCCGTGAGCTGCCGCTGCCGTGCGCGAACAGCACCATCCCCGCGGCCCCGGCGGGCACGGTCAAATCGCCCGTCGCCTCGGAGCCGGCGGTGGGTATGGTCACGGTGTCCATGTGCCGTGCCCTACCCAAGGGCACGGTCCGCACGCGGCCCGGCACCATCTGTGTGCCGGGCGGCTGACCGGCCGATCAGCCGCGGTCGAGCCCGGCGTATTCGAACCAGTCGAAATCGGCGACGTTGTCGCTCGGCCGGCCGTTCGAGCTGGCGTACATGCCGATATAGGCGCCGGTGAACCCGCCGGCCACCGGCGGGCTCAAGATCCGCCCGTCGACCCGATCGCCGAGCCGCCGCCACCTGCCCGGCTCGGTGGCGTACCTCATCTCGTACGACTGCCCGCGCGCCTCGACGGCCAGGAAGATCCGGCCGGCCGGGACCGGTGCACCGGCCAGGGTCTCGTCGGTTCCCGCGGCTCGGCGGATCAGCCGGACGCCCGCGCCGGTGACGACGAACCTGATGTGGAAGTTGTTGTTTTGCACGAGCGCGAGCCCCGCGCACTCGTGCTCGCCGCGCGGCGCGAAGTCGAGCGAGGCGTGCGCGGCGAAATCGACGTCTCGCTGGCGGCGCCCGACGAAGCTTGGGTTGGCCAGGTCGGCGAGGCTTTCCGGGCGCAGCCGCAGCCGCAGGTGGCCCGGGCGTTCGGTAAGGCTCCAAAACGCCGCGCGCGGCGTACGCAAAAAACACCAGTACGGCGCGAGCGCGATCGCGTCGAAGTGGTCGCAGCACGGCTCGGCCGGCCACCGACGTTCGGGCAGCGCGGGCGCGGGGTGGCGCGCCTCGACCGGACCGGCGACGGGCCAGCCGTCCTCCCAGCGCACCGGCGTCAGGAACGTCTCGCGGCCGAGGTTGTAGAAGTACCCGCCATAGGGGCGCATGGCCAGCAGCACCATCCACCACTCGCCGGCCGGCGTTTGGATCAGGTCCCCGTGTCCGGTGCCCACGATCGGGTGGTCGAGGCCGAGATGACGATGGGTGAGCACGGGGTTGCGCGGGCAGCCGCGGTAAGGACCGGTCACGCGGTCGGCGCGGGCGACCGTCACGGCGTGGTCGTGCTCGGTGCCGCCCTCGGCGGTCATGAGGTAGTAGCGACCGTAGACCTTGTAAAGGTGCGGCGCCTCCGCCCAGACGGCGCCGTCCAGCGCTCCCCGCCACAGCACGTACTCCCTGCCCGTCAGCTGCACCTTGGTCGGGTCGAGCTCACGCAGCCAGATCTCGGCGTCCCCGTCGTAGGACGGCTCGTAGGCGAGCCGGGTGGCCGTGAACCACACCCGCCCGTCGTCGTCGAAGAACAATGAGGGATCCCAGCCTTCGGCGTCGGGGAGCCAGGTCGGCTCCGACCATGGGCCGGCGGGGTCGGTGGCGGTGACGACGAAGTTGCCGCCCCCATCCATCAGCGTGCAGACGACGTAGAAAACGCCGTCGGCGAACCTGATGGTCGGCGCGTACAGACCGCGCGAGGGAAGCACGCCGTCGAGCGAGAGCTGGGAAGGGCGGTCCAATACGTGCCCGAGCTGGCGCCAGTGCACGAGATCACGACTGTGGAAGATGGGCAGCCCGGGAAACCACTCGAACGTGGAGGTCACCAGGTAGTAGTCGTCGCCCGCCCGGCAGATCGACGGATCCGGATGGCATCCGGGCAGTATCGGATTCCGGAACCGCCGGGGCATCGGTCAGTCCGCGACCTGGACGAGCGGAGTGACGGCGACGGGCACGGTCAAGACCCGATCGGAGCCGAGCTCCCGGGTGGGGCCTTCGAGGACGAACGACCCGGTCAGCGGCAGGTTGCCGCTGGACCGCCCGATCGCCACCTCGATCACGCCGGGCTCCACGATGCGCCGCAGCCCGAGTCCGGTGAAGGAGGTGCGGTCGGCGTGCACGGTGAACTCGACGCGGGCGGCCTCGCCCGGCGCCAGCCGCACCCGCGCCCAGCCGGCCAGCCACCGCACCGGTCGCACGACCGAGGCGACGGGGTCGGACAGATAGAGCTGGACGACCTCGGTGCCGGCCCGGCCGCCGGTGTTGCGCACGGTGGCGCCGACGCGCACCTCGCCGTCGGTGGGGATCGCCGCCGCCCCCACGAACAGGTCCGTGTAGTCGAAGCGGGTCCAGGAAAGGCCGTGCCCGAACGGGTAGAGCGGCGTCGAGTCGAGCGTGCTCCATTGGGAGCCGTCGTCGAGCCGGGAGCGCAGATAGGTGCCCGGCTGGCCGCCGGGATGGCGCGGCAGGCTCACCGGCAGCCGACCCGAGGGCTCGGCCCGGCCGGACAGGATGCCGGCGATCGCGGTCGCGCCCTCCTCGCCGGCGTAGAACGCCTGGATCACGGCAGCGGCCCGGTCGGCGATGCCGCCGAGCGCGTACGGGCGACCGCTCAGCAACACGATCACCGTGGGGGTGCCGGTGTCCAGCACGGCCGCGGCCAACTCGGCCTGGCGGCCCGGCAGCGCGAGGGTCTCGGCGTCGCAGCCCTCGCCCGAGGTGCCGCGGCCGAACAGACCGGAGCGATCGCCGAGCGTGAGCACGCACACGTCGGCGGCCGTGGCGGCCGCGACCGACGCGGCGATGTCCGCGTCGTCAGCGTCGTCCACGCCGTACCCCGACGCCACGGTGATCTCGGCGTCGGGGAGTTCGGCGCGCAACGCGTCCGCCAGCACCCGAATCTCCACTCCCACTGGAAGACCCGGGTGCTGGACGCCTACATGAGCCGGGAACGCATAGCACCCCAGCATCGCGTGCGAGCTGTCGGCGAGCGGGCCGGTCACCGCCACCGACCTGGCCGCCGCGCCCAACGGCAACACGCCGTCGTTGGACAGCAGCACGACGGACTGCTCCGCGAGCCGGCGGGCCAGCCGCCGATGCTCGGGCGGGTCGAGCGTGTCGAGTGTGTCGCGGTCGCCGTTAACCGCCTCGGCGAGCGCGGTGAGCTTCGCCTCCCAGTCCTCGTCGAGCAGGCCGAGCTCGGCCTTGAGGCTGAGCACCCTGGCCGCGGACCGGTCGAGGAGCTCCTCGGGGACCCGGCCGTCACGGACCAGGTCGAGCAGCGGCTCGCCGTAGCAGCGAACGGTGGGCAGCTCGACGTCCACGCCCGCGCGCAGCGCGAGCTCGGCCGCCTCGGCGCGGGACCCGGCGATCCGGTGCAGGCTCTGCAGGAAGGAGACCCCGAAGTAGTCCGACACAACCACGCCGTCAAAGCCCAGCTCGTCGCGGAGCAGGCCGGTCAGCAGCCACTCGTTGGCCGCGGCCGGCACGCCGTCGATGTCGGTGTAGGAATGCATGACCGACCGTGCCCCGCCGACGCGCAGCGCGGTGACGAACGGCTCGAGGATGACATCGGCGAGCTCGCGCGGCCCGACCGCGGTCGGGCCCATGTTCCGGCCGGCGCGGGATGATGAGTACCCGGCGAAGTGCTTGAGCGTCGCCACGATGCCGGACCGCTCAAGCCCTCGGACGTACCTGCTGCCGATGGTCGCGACGAGGTAGGGGTCCTCGCCGATGCACTCCTCGTTGCGGCCCCACCGGTAGTCGCGCACGACGTCGAGCACGGGCGCGAGGCCCTGGTGGACGCCGACGCGGCGCATGCCGGCGCCGATGGCCGCGGCCATCTCCTCGACGAGGCCGGGATCGAACGACGCCCCCCAGGCAAGCGGCGCGGGAAAGATGGTGGCCTTCCAGGTCATGAAGCCGGTGAGGCACTCTTCGTGCGCGATCGCGGGGATGCCGAAGCGGTTGGCGCGGGCGACCAGCGTCTGCAGCTCGAGCAGCCGCCTGATCCCGTCGGAGGGGGCGATCGGCTGCGTGCCGAACACCCTGGTGAGCTGCCCGAGGCCGTACTTGGCGATCTCGTCGAGCGGCAGCGCCGGCTCACCGATGTCGTCCTCCTTGGGCGCCACGGGCTCGCCCGGCTCGGCCGGCATGGCCCAAAAGCCCGCGAGCTGGGCGGCCTTCTCCTCCATGGTCATCCGGCTCAGGAGATCGGTGACGCGTTCGGCCACCGGCAACTGCGGATCGCGCCACGCTTCGCGCACGACCGGACGAACTTCGGTCATGAAGGCTCCTGACTGGTCCGGAGGAATCCGGAGGACGACGCCGAGCGCTCCAGAAAGTTTTCTAGAGACTCCCGAATGTTTCGTAGAAACGGAGCGTACGTACGGCTGATGATAGACGTCAATACCCGGCGGGCCCCCTGGGGGTCGGAGAGCACGCCCTGCCTGCACTCCCACCTAAACGATCTTCCGAAAGTTTCGACTATGCTTCTCCTGTGGTGGAGAAGACGCGAGTGACGATCGCGCGGATCGCGGCCGAGGCCGGCGTGTCCGTGCCGACCGTGTCGAAGGTCGTGAACGGGCGGCCCGAGGTCGCTCCGGAGACCCGGCAGCGCGTCGAGCGGCTGCTGCACAAGCACGGCTATCGCCGGCGCACGCCGCAGCGCGACGGGCCGGTCGGCAGCCTGATCGACCTCGTGTTCGCCGAGCTGGAAAGCCCCTGGGCGATGGAGCTGATCCGGGGGACGGAGATGGCGGCGCGGGAGGCGGAGGCCGGGGTGGTCCTGTCGGTGCTGCACACCCACGCGGGTCCCGGCCGCACCTGGCTCGACCGCATCGCGGCGCGCCGCACCGACGGGGTGGTGCTGGTCTGCTCGCGCCTTACCCCGCGCCAGCACGGCCAGCTGACCGCGCGCGGCATCCCGTTCGTCGTCGTCGACCCCGAGGGCGAGCCGCCCCCCGACGTCGCCTCGGTCGGCGCCACCAACTGGAACGGCGGGCTGTCGGCCACGCGGCATCTGATCGAGCACGGCCACCGCAGGATCGGTATGATCAGCGGCCCGCCCAACGTGCTGTGCAGCCGGGCGCGCATCGACGGCTACCGCGCC
Source organism: uncultured Thermomonosporaceae bacterium (assembly GCA_937891035.1). Lineage (GTDB taxonomy): Bacteria > Actinomycetota > Actinomycetes > Streptosporangiales > Streptosporangiaceae > CALAED01. The sequence goes on from CALAED010000816.1 coordinate 13,381, forward strand.
GCGCTGGAGACCGCCGGGCTCGCCGTCGACTCCGAGCTCATCCGTTATGGCGACTTCCTGGTCGACTCCGGACACGTTCACGCTCGTGATCTGCTCGCGCTGCCGGACCGCCCGACCGCGATCTTCGCTGGCAGCGACCTGCAGGCCTTCGGCGTGTACGAGGCGGCGCGCGAGGCCGGCATGCGCGTGCCGGACGACCTGTCCGTTGTGGGCTTCGACGATCTGCCGCTGGCCCGCTCGGCCTGGCCGCCGCTGACCACCGTACGGCAACCGCTGCAGGAGATGGCGGCGACGGCCACCCGGCTCGTGCTCGCCGTCGCGCATGGCGAAGAGCCGGAGAACCGGCGG
>CALAED010000817.1 GCA_937891035.1 uncultured Thermomonosporaceae bacterium
GGGCGGCGTCGTCCGCTTCCCCCGCACCGCCGAGGCCGACGGCACCGCCGACGGTGACCCCGGCGACGGGGCCGGGAAGGGAGCGCCATGACCGTCGACCGACGATCGGCCGAGACCGTCTCCCCAGCTCCCGACGGATCCCGCCGGGACCCTTCACCCAGCACCGCGGTGGTGCCCGCGAGAAGGATGGTGTGTTCGTGACCTGGCAAGTCCTCGCCCTGCTTCCGCTGGAGGAAGACCAGATCCGCCGGATGTTCGCGCCGCTGGGCCAGGAGGTGGCCATCAACCTGCCCGCGCGGCGCGACCGTACCGCCCTGCTGTCGGCGCTCGCCGACGCCGATCTTGTGGTGGGCGACTTCACCGGCGAGTTGGCCATGGACGCGGCCGCGGTGGCGGCGGCGCCGCGGCTGGCCTTCGTCCAGATGCCGCAGGTGGGGGTGGACAGCTGCGATCTCGGCGCGCTGACCGCCGCGGGCGTGCCCGTCGCCAACGTCGCCGGGGCGAACGCGCGCGCGGTGGCCGAGTGGGCGGTCGGCGCGGCGTTCGCGCTGTGCCGGCGGATCGTCTGGGGAGACCGCCGGATGCGCGCCGGGCAGTGGCCGCAGCGCGAGTTGCTGCGGCGCGGCACCCGCGAGCTGCACGCTCAGCGGGTCGGCGTGCTCGGGTTCGGCGCGATCGGCGCGGAGACGGCGCGGCTGTTCGCCGGCCTCGGCTGCTCGGTGTCGTACTGGTCGCGACGGCGGCGTCCCGAGGCCGGCGCGACCTATCTGGACATCGATGAGCTGCTGGCCGGTTCGGACATCCTGGTGGTGGCCGTACCGCGGACCCCGGACACCGCCGGGCTGCTCGACGCCGGGCGGCTCGCGCTGCTGCCGCGAAGGGCCATGCTGATCAACGTGGCCCGCGGCGGCATCGTCGACGAGGACGCGCTGCTCGCCGCGCTCGACGAGGGACGGCTGGCCGGCGCGGCCCTGGACGTCTACGACGCGGAACCGCCGCCGCCGGACCATCCGCTCCGCGCGCACGAGGACATCCTGCTGTCCCCACACGTGGCGGGCGGCACCGGCGAGGCGCAACTCAACATCACCTCGTTCGTCGTCGAGAACATCGCGACGGCCATGGCCGGCAAGCCCGTCCGCAACGTGGTCAACGGCCTCGACCCCGTCATCCGCCGCCGCCGCTGATCCCGCTGCCGCGGTCTCCTGCCGCGGTCTCCTGCCCGCCCGGGCCGATTCGCGATCCGAGTCAGCGGGCGGGAGGCACGATCATGGCCAGATAATCGAAGAGAGTGCGGCGAACGGGATTGGGGGCGGGACCGGGTGCGGCTGGATGTGTGGCTGCTCAGCGGGTCGGCGCTGGTGATCGCGGCGATCGCGGCCGTCCGGCTGTCCCTGCGCATCGGCCTGCCCAGCCTGCTCGTCTACCTCGGTCTTGGGCTGCTGATCGGCGAGTCGGGCCTGGGAATACGCTTCGACAACGCTGAGTTGGCCCAGACGCTGGGCCTCGCCGCGCTCGTGGTCATCTTGACCGAGGGCGGGTTGACCACGAACTGGCGGCTGGTGCGGTCCGGTGTGCCCGCCGCCATCTCGCTGTCCACGATCGGCGTCGCGGTGAGCATTGTGGTCGTGGCGCTTGCCGCGCACTGGTTGCTCGACGCGGATTGGCGGCTGGCGTTCCTGGTTGGCGCGGTGCTGGCCCCCACGGACGCGGCGGCGGTGTTCTCCGTACTGCGCAGGCTGCCGCTGCCGCCGCGACTCACCGGCGTCCTCGAGGCCGAGTCGGGTTACAACGACGCGCCGGTCGTGATCGTCGTCGTGGCGCTCAGCACCCATCCGGACGGCGGCCTGAACCCGTGGATGCTGCTGGGGACCATCGTGTACGAACTGGCTGCGGGCGCCGCGGTCGGCCTTATCATCGGTCCGCTGGGGGCGTACGCGCTGCGGCGGGTGGCGCTGCCCGCCTCCGGCCTGTACCCGATCGCGGTGCTATCGCTCGCCATCGGCTCGTACGGCTTGGCGACGCTCCTGCACGCCAGCGGCTTCCTCGCGACCTACCTGTGCGCACTGGTCCTCGGCAACGCGCGGCTGCCGCACCGGCCGGCCACCCGCGGGTTCGCCGAAGGCCTGGCCTGGCTCGCCCAGATCGGGCTGTTCGTGATGCTCGGGCTGCTCGCGTCGCCGCCACGGCTGCCGGCGGAGGTATTGCCGGCGCTGGTGGCCGGATTCGTGCTGGTGCTGGTGGCGCGTCCGCTGTCGGTCGTGGTGTCCACGCTGGGCTTCGGAATTCCCTGGCGGGAACGGGCGTTCCTTTCGTGGGCGGGTCTTCGCGGGGCGGTTCCGATCGTGTTCGCGACCATACCGATGACGCAAGACGTGCCGGGGGCCGACCGGCTCTTCGCGTTGGTGTTCGTCATCGTCGTGGTCTTCACGTTGATCGGCGGTCCGACGCTGCCGATGTTCGCGCGAATATGCGGCGTGACGGCGCCGGGCGAGGCGCGCGAGATCGACGTGGAGGCGGCGCCGCTTGAGGAGTTGCACGCCGACATGCTGGACGTCCGCATCCCGGCGGAGTCCCGACTGAACGGAGTTGAGATCTTCGAGTTGCGTCTGCCGGCCGAGGCGTTGATCACCTTGATCGTGCGGGACGGGCGCAGTTTCGTACCCGGTCCGCGAACGGTGCTTCGCGCCGGTGACGAACTGCTGGTCGTGGCCGCGGCCGGCACCCGCGACGCCACCGAACGCCGGTTGCGCGCCGTCAGCCGCCGGGGCAAATTGGCCGGTTGGTACGGCGAGCACGGAGACTAACCCAATACGCAGTACCATTAGCAGTCGAGAGACATGAGTGCCAGCCCCCATGGGGCTCAAGGCAAGTTCTTCCGCCACCGTCGGGCGCCTGCGGCCAGGGCGCCGGCAGGGCCGACGGGACGGACTTGTTCGTGAGGTTCGTGGGTCGTGCAACGAGGAGGAGCCCGTGCCGACGTATCAGTACGCCTGTACCGCGTGCGAGGAGCGGCTCGAGGTCGTGCAGAGTTTCACCGACGACGCGTTGACCGTTTGCCCAGCGTGCGGCGGCCGGCTGCGCAAGGTTTTCTCCGCCGCCGGGATCATCTTCAAGGGCTCGGGCTTTTACCGTACGGACAGCCGGTCCGGCGCCAAGGCCGCGTCGAACGGCGCCGACAAGAAGGCCGGATCCGACGGCGCGGAGTCGACGACCAAGACCTCTGACAGCAAGGGAACCGAGTCGAAGAGCTCAGACTCGTCGAGTTCCTCCGGGGGCAAGGGGAGTTCGACCTCCTCTTCGTCGTCGTCCTCGGAGAAGGTCGCCTAGCCGTTTAGTCCCTAGCCGTTTAGTCCCTAATCGGTTTAGTCCCTAGTCGTCGCCTGGTCGCCCGGGCCGCCGGGCCGTCCCGGGCACCCGCTGGGGGCAGCGGCCCGTTCGAAACCGAAAGTCATTTCAAGGACGCCCCGGCTCGCCATCGCGCGGACCGGGGCGTTCTTCGCGCGCTACCCCGTACGGCCTAAATCGGCGGGCCGGGGCTACCCCTGAGGAGGTAGCGCGAGTCACCTCCGTCGGACGACGCGTACCCGTGTGGGCGTACCGCACCATCGTTCCGTACCTGGCGCACAGGGGCGGCCAGGGCGCGGCAGGACGCGGCCAAGGCGCGGCCCGCGGAGGTCGGGGCGGCCCCCGGCCTCTGTTCAGGGTCGCGCCGGGGCCGGGTCCGGGGACGCCCCGGATGTCTTGTGCACCACCGTCGTCGACGCTGAACGAGGGCAAAAAGCCGGTTGCGGCAATCGAGATAGTACTTGACAAGTCTCGGAAACCGAGACATTCTTCAGAATTGCGATATATCTCGACTAGCTCCTAGACACGGGGAGAAATCATGGGTGCTGTTGGCGGCCAAGGCCCGCCGAAGGCTCCGTCACATCGTTTGGCGGGTCTGGGTTCGGGGCGACGCACCAAATGGGTGGTGCTCGCCGCGTGGTTGATGCTGCTGTTCTTCCTCGCCCCGCTCGCGGGCAAGCTCTCCGGCGCCGAAGAAAACGACGCCGCCGCTTGGCTGCCGGGCGGCGCCGAGTCGACGCAGGTCGTCAACCTCCAAAAGCAGTTCAGCAAGGAAGAGACCTCGCTCGCCGTCATCGTCTACGAACGCACGAGCGGCATCACCGCCGCGGACACGGCCAAGGCGCGGGCCGACGCCGGGGCGTTCGCCAAGCTGCCGGGGGCCCGGCAGCCGCAGGGCCCGTTCCCGTCCAACGACGGCAAGGCGCTGCAGACGCTGGTGCCGCTGGCCGACGTGGACTTCGTCAAGGCCGTCGATGACGCCCGCGCTCTCGCCAAGCGCGGACCCCCCGGGCTGACCGCCCACGTCACCGGGCCGGCCGGCGGCGGCGCCGACATGTTCAAAGTGTTCGAGAGCCTCGACGGCTTCCTGCTGCTCGCGGCCGGCATCGTGGTGATCGTGCTGCTACTGATCATCTATCGCAGCCCGACCTTGTGGATCATCCCGGTGTTCACCGCGGCCACCGCGCTCATGATCGCCCAATCGGTGGTCTACCTGCTGGCCAGGTACGCCGATCTGACGGTGAACGGGCAAAGCTCCGGCATCTTGACCGTACTGGTGTTCGGTGTGGCCACCGACTACGCGCTGCTGCTTGTGGCCCGCTACCGTGAGGAACTGCACCGGCACGAGGACCGGCATGAGGCGATGGCGTTCGCGTTGCACCGCGCCGGACCGGCCATCGTCGCCTCCGCCGCCACGGTTGCGGCCGGGCTGCTGTGCCTGCTCGTCGCCGAGATGAACTCCACGGCTGGCCTGGGGCCGGTTGCCGCCGCGGGCGTCATCTGCGCGCTGGCCGCAATGACGACGCTGCTCCCCGCGCTGCTCGTCATCTTCGGGCGATGGGTGTTCTGGCCGTTGATCCCGCGATACGAGGCGAAATATGAGGACCCGGAGGCGTACGAACGGGAGCATGGCATCTGGTCGCGGGTCGCCCGCCTGGTCAGCGCCCGGCCCCGGATCATCTGGGCGGTCGCCTCGCTCGCCCTGGTCGCGATGACCTTCGGTCTCGGCTCGCTCAAGGCGGACGGCCTTTCCAACGCGGGCCAGTTCGTGGACAAACCCGACTCGGTCGTGGGCGAGGAGGTCATGGCCCGCCACTTCCCGGCCGGGTCCGGTTCACCGGCGGTCGTGATCGGCAAGGCCGGCGCGACCGGACCTCTGGGCGACGCGATCGCCCGTACACCCGGTGTGGCCGAGGTCGGCAAGCCGGCCACCGCGGCGGGGTTGGTGCAGTACGAGGTGACGCTGCGGGACGCGGCCGACAGCGAGGCGGCGGGGCAGACCGTCGACGCGCTGCGCGCGGCCGTCCACGCGGTGCCGAACGCGGACGCCAAGGTCGGCGGCATGGCGGCCACGAGCTTGGACATCAACCGGGCCGCGAGCCACGACAACTGGCTCATCATCCCGATCGTGCTTGCCGTGGTGTTCCTCATCTTGGTGCTGCTGCTGCGGGCGGTGGTAGCGCCGCTGCTGATGATCGGCACCGTGGTGCTGTCGTTCGCCGCGTCGCTGGGAGCGAGCGCCCTGATCTTCCAGAACGTGTTCGGCTTCGAGGGCACCGACGTCGGCTTCCCGCTGCTGGCGTTCATCTTCCTGGTGGCGCTCGGCGTGGACTACAACATCTTCCTGATGACCCGGGTGAGAGAGGAGTCGCAAACGCTCGGGACGCGCCGCGGTGTGCTGCGCGGGCTGACGGTCACCGGCGGCGTGATCACCTCGGCGGGGCTCGTGCTGGCCGCCACGTTCACCGCACTCGCCACGCTGCCCCTGGTGGGCATGGTCGAGATGGGCTTCGTGGTGGCGTTCGGGGTGCTGCTCGACACCGTGGTGGTTCGATCGCTCCTGCTGCCCGCCCTGTCGTTCGACATCGGGCGGCGGATCTGGATGCCCAGCCGGCTCGCCGCCGCCGACGAACCGGCGACGCCAAGCGAGCCGAAGGTCCTCGAACCGGTCGGCTGATCCCTATATGACACGCGGGGCCCGGTGAGCGGGCCCCGCGTGTCCGCGCGCGGGGCACCACCCCCGGATCGCCGAGCCCGGCCCGCGAAGTTATCCACAAGCGACACCAGGCCTCCCCCGATGGCAGACCTTGTCGTTAGTGTCGCGCCATGTCCTTGGATAACCAGCCCGCGGCAGGGCGCGCCGAGATCGGCGTCATCGGCGGTTCCGGGTTCTACTCCTTCCTCGACGACATCGAGGAGATGAGCGTCGAGACGCCGTTCGGCCCGCCGAGCGATCCGATCGCGATCGGCGCCATTGGCGATCGGCGGGTCGCCTTCGTGCCCCGGCATGGCCGCGACCATCGCCACCCGCCGCACCGCATCCCCTACCGGGCCAACCTGTGGGCGCTCCGCTCGCTCGGGGTGACCCGGGTCGTCGCGCCGAGCGCGGTCGGCTCGCTCACCCGGGAGTACGGTCCGGGCACGCTCGCCATCCCCGATCAGCTCGTCGACCGGACCACCGGCCGTGCCCAGACCTTCTACGACAGCGGCGGCGCGGTGCACGTCTCCTTCGCCGATCCCTATTGCCCGGCCGGCCGGCAGGTCGCCCTTGCCGCGAGCCGGGCACAAGGCTGGACGCCGATCGACGGCGGCGCCCTTGTCATCATCGAGGGGCCGCGGTTTTCCACCCGCGCGGAGTCCCAGTGGTACGCCGCGCAGGGCTGGACGCTGGTCGGCATGACCGGTCATCCCGAGGCGGTGCTCGCCCGCGAGCTGGCGCTCTGCTACACGCCGGTCTGCCTGGTCACCGACCTCGACGCCGGCATCTCGGCCGGCGAGGGCGTCACCCAAGAAGAGGTCTTCCGCGTCTTCGCGCAAAACGTCGACCGGCTGCGCGAGCTGATCGCCGAGGTCGTCAAGGCGCTGCCCGCCGAGCGCGACTGCTCGTGCCCGCACGTGCTCGACGGCATCAAGTTGCCCATAGAGCTGCCGTGAGACTCGACTGGTCTCCTGAGTCAGCGAGGTCTGCCCGGCCGACCGACTCAATGCGGTCACCCGGACCAACCGCACCAGCGAGGCCCGTCGCGTCGGCCAGGTCCGTAGGGTCGGCCAAGCAGACCGGTCCGACGAAAGCCGTCGGCGGGGCCGGCCCGGCCGGGTTAGCCGGATTGGCCGATTTGGCTGCCCTGATCAGTCGCTACCGCCGGCTGCTCGCGGCCGGTTGCGCCGCCGCGGCCGTGGCGTTCGCTCTGTCGGCGCTCCGGCCGGCGGCGCCGGCCGGAACGCGGGTCCCGACCGCGGCGCGCGACCTGCCATCCGGAGCCGCACTGAGCTCATCCGACATCCGGTCCGTCACGGTGCCGGCATCGGCGGCCCCCGCGGGCATCGTCCGTTCGGGCTTGGTCGGGCGGGTGCTCGCCGGGCCGATGCGGAGGGGAGAGCCGCTGACCGACGCTCGGTTGATCGGGCCCCGGCTGCTGAGCGGCTACGGTCCCGGCTTGGTCGCGGTCCCGGTCCGGGTGGCCGACGCCGCGGCCGCCCGGCTGCTGCGTCCGGGCGACCGGATCGATGTGCTCGCGGCATCGGCGGCGGCCGGCGATCTGGGCGACGGCGAGACCGCGGATCTCGGCGCCAGTCCCACCACCGCCCAGGCGCGGCCGTTGGTGTCCGCGGTCCCGGTCATCGCGATCCCAGGCGCGGGCGGCGAGACCAAGGGCGGCATCGGTTTCGGCGGCGCACCCGGGGTCGACGACGGCACGTACGGCGGCGACGGCGCGCTGATCGTGGTCGCGGCGCACCACGAGCAGGCCGCGACCCTGGCCGGCGGCGCGGCCGGCGGGTCACGGCTTTCTTTCGTCATCGTCGAGTGACCCCCTGTCCGCCCCTTTGATGAACCACGACCTCAGTGGCGCGCCATGGGCCGGGACGGGTAGCCGAAATCTTGTCCACGATGCGCAAGTCGCTTAATAACCAAGGGCCGCAGCTGATGGTCCGCGACCCCTCGGGACGGCGGCACCCGGGGTAAACCATTCCTCACTCCGAGTCTCGCGCGGATGGCACCGTTAGGGTAAGACTCCCCCGCATCCCCCACCCCCCGGGAGGCAGGTTCATGCTCGGATTCCGCACGTTCTTGATGCGCGGCAACCTGATCGACCTGGCGGTCGCGTTCGTCGTCGGCGCGGCCTTCGCCAGCCTGGTGAAGGATTTCGTCACCTCGTTCATCGGGCCGTTGCTGGCGGTCTTCGGCGGCAAGCCCGACTTCACCCGGCTGGCCTTTACCATCAACAACACGAGGTTCCCGTACGGGATCTTCTTGACCTCTGTCGTCGCCTTCCTGATCACGTCGGCGATCGTCTACTTCGTCGTCGTGCTGCCGGTCAGCCGCTTCATCGCTTACATCGACAGAAACAAGGAACAGACCGAGCGCGACTGTCCCGAGTGCCTCAGCGCGATTCCCGTGGCGGCCCGTCGCTGCAAGTTCTGCACCGCGCAGATCGTCCCGGCGACGGAGATGCCCGGATAGCTACCTGCTGGTCCCGTACTCCCAGTGCCACGGCTCGAACGGGCTCGAGTACGCCCATGAGGGATGGAACCACCCGTACCTCAGGGAGTTGGCCCGCAGCCAGTTGAACTGTGGCGAGCCCTGATTCTGCACGCCGCCGCAGAAGTCGAGGGCCGTACCAAGACCGTGGTTGCTGGTGCCGGGCACGGCCGCGAAGCCAGGCCGTTGGGCATAGACGCTCTGCTGCTCGCTCAGGCTACGATAGGCGTCCCTGATGCACATGTCGCGCCCGAACCGCTTCTTGTAGGCGGTGTTGAGCCGGTAGAAGGTACGGGCCGCGTCAGCGCGCAGCAGGTTCCCTTTTTGCGGCAACCTACACAGGTAGCGTGACGGGATCAGCCCGTTCGGGTACTTGCGCGCGTCCGCGACGAGCGTGGCGCTGCACCCGAGCTGGAATCGCCGGTCCCGATCGGCCTGGATCCGGTCGAGCGCCGCGGTGAGCTGCTGTGTCAGCTCCGCCGACCGCCGCTTGAGCCCGTCGATCTGCTGCTGCAGCGCGGCATGCTCGACCGCGTTCCGCGACTCCAGCTCCTGCGCGCTCGTGGTCAGCTGATCGTGCTGCTGCCGCAGCCTGGCCGCCTGCTGCACCAAGATGTTCTTGCTATCCGCGAGGTGGCTCGTATCAGCCGCCGACCGCAGCGCCTGATCGGCGGGGCCCTCCGCGAATATCACCATAGAGCCGGCGGCACCCGGTCCCTGATATGCCGCGTTGGCCAACTCGGCGAGCGGCCAGCGGATCCGGTTGAGCTGGGCGTCGGCCGCGCCCAGATCCTTGAGCGTGCTCTTCAGCTTCTGCTGGGACAGCGCCAGATCCTTCTTGCGGGTTTCCCACTGTTTGGTGGCGCTTGCCAGTTCGGCCCGAGCCTTGTCGGCGGCACGGCGCAGTGACCCGATATTGTCGCTCTCCGCGTCCAGCGCGGCTGAGGCTCTGGGCGCACCGGCCACCAACGACACCAAGATCGCGAGCACTGTCGCCGATCGGGGAGTCACCACGAGTAGGTTCCTCCGAATGCTGTGCAACATGACGCCACACGGACCGTACTACAGGTTCCAGAGTGAATCATGGGACATCGGTGTCAAAGCCATGCATCCGGCACCAACGTCGTAGCCAAGGGTTCCGCGACCATTCCGGCGGACAGGAGAACTCGGGTGTCGGCGTCGCCGTCGGCGACGGTGTCCCGCGCGGGGTCGGCGCCTTCGCCGTGAACGTCGCCACCACCCGTGGTGGGGGCACGTACTCCCCGTACGTCGGATAGACCCGTGGTCGCGGCGCCGCCGGCGTCGGCGCGACATCACTCTTCGTGACCTGGGCCGGGGGCCGCGCCCCGGCGTCGCCACCACCACGCGTCGCGACCGCGACGACGCCGCCGAGCACCGACGGCACCGCGACCCCGCCGATCAGCAACGCCATGACCCCGTTGGCCCGAAGCCGCCGCGCGAACCCGGCGCCGCCCGCCGCCGCGCGGAGCGGCACGACCTCCTCGGCCTCCGGACCGCGCTCCCCTGACTCGTCGCGATGGCGCCCTGACACCTCACTGAGAGTACTCTCAGCCCCCGGCCCCGTTTGGGATCTCTCTTAACTTGGCTTCGGATTGCCGTCGTCCGTTGGCGTCTGACGCCAAGTTGCCGATCTACCGCAAATCCGCCGGCGCCCGGCCATGGATCCAAGGAGGTGCGGGCAGGCAGCCGGAGGTCTGCCATCTGCTGTCCGATCCGCAGCGGCGCGGGAACTCCGGGATGGCCGCCCGGTTCTGCGCCGCGGTCGGTGCTGACGAACTGCGGGTGATCGAGGTGAGAAGGCTGAGCCACGGTCAGCAGGCCGTGATCACCAAGAAGAACGGCAAGGTCCGTTATCTGGGCATCCCCGACCCTGACTCGGACTGCGAAATAGAATGGCGTTCAAGTGACTCAAAATTCTTGACCTGGCGGCACGTCGGCCACCCGAACCCATTTCTGCTTCGCAACATCCCAATCATAGGCGGGGATGGAAGCATCGAAATCTTCGCCGCCAACCCAGCGGAATACGCCCTCATTGTCACCAAAGCCAAATACTTTACGGAAGGTCCGACCATTGAATATTAGCGAAGCAGAGAGCCTTCCCGCGTAAAGGAATCCACTTTGTGAATTGACCCTTATCCACACACTACTTGAATCCTGACCTTGAAGTTTGATCGAAAACGGGGGCATCACACCTCTCTTTTGAGTGGTGTTGTCCGTGACCTCGGTCGTTCCAGTAGTGGTGTTGACTTTGATGTAGAACCCGGCATCACCACCCGCACCGTATTGACATTTGATATAAACTCGATCTTTCCGAGGGCGTTCCTTCCGAGTCACCATGGCCGACACGCTATTCACCGTTAGAATGTCTGGCGAGCCCGCCTGCAGCGACATCATAACACCAGGCAATGTGGCATATACAGCGGCTTGACCCGTCATCCACTTGAGCCATTCATCACAGTGCCCTCGGATCTCGCTGGCTGGATAGTCTGGCGGCTTGGGTAGGGCGCTCGCCGGGCCGTTAAATAGAAAGACTGAACCACCCTGCCAGGAAAAGTCGAGCTTTTCTATGCTCTGGGGTGTAGGGGCGTTGACGCAGTCCAGATCAACGTTTGAGCCCTGGACGTTGCAGTTTCCGTTTTCGACCTGCTGCCTAGGGCCGGACGGAGCCTGTTCCTTTCCGTCATCCTGCTGCCACTTATAAACGGCGAATGTCAACAATAAGGCGAGAATCCCCGTGATCGCTCCGACAGCCTGCCAATGCGGCTTGGTCCAGAACGATCCCTTGCCGACCTCTCCGTCATCTGACGTCATCGCGGCGCCTTCCTTCGCATGGGCCATCGAGCTCGCAACCCACGAAACCTTAGATCCTTCGACATGGCAACTAGACGCACACGATCCCTCACGCGTTGCCACTGTGGCCGGCAAAGGCCATCAGCAAAAGTGACGGAGCGACCTAACGGCACGAATGGTCAGCGAACCCGAGCGAGGTCGCTTCCCCCAGTCCCAGCGTGCTGGGAGCGCTCACCCCGGTGCGGCCGTTTTCAGGACGAAGTGGTCATGGCGGTCGCTTGGGTGCGGCTGACGGCAACAGCGATAGCACCGGCAAGGCGGTCAAGTCACCCCGCTGACCGCCGTCGTTTTCCTCTACCGGTCAGTCTCCGGCCCCCGCTGAGCGCGGCAAGGACGCCTGCGGCGAGTCCGCACCCGCGTACCCTGTGACAGTCGTGAGACAGGTACTTGAGCCGACTGGAGCCGAGCTAGTGCAATATGGGGGTAATGATCTCCGGGAACGCGGAACGGGTGTCGACTCCGGTAGGCTCTGGCCAGCGTTGAGGCCTCGTAGCTCAGGGGATAGAGCAACGGTTTCCTAAACCGTGTGCCGCAGGTTCGAATCCTGCCGGGGCCGCCCTGTTTGTCCGAATGGCAGGCCACCACGGCGGCGTCCATCCGGATGCAGATCACACCATCGATCACCTTGTCGGCGATGGCCACGCCGGGGACCGCGCCGTGCCGGTCCTCGATCTGCCGCCATGCCCGCCGGCGGGCGGCGTTCACCGCGGCACTGATCCGTCGTCGGGCCCACGGCCCACCAGCGGCGATCTCGCTAAGGATGCGCCAGAGGGTCGGGACTGAGGCCACCGGCCCGAACAGCCCGCCCTGGTCGGCCATGACCCGAAAATCGCTGACCACCTCGCCGCCATCGGCGATCGCACACCCCAGATCAGCCAAAATCCGGCCCCGATCATGAACCAGCAGCCGACCCGCACCCAGCGGCGCCAACGCCCGCGACAACCCCGCCGAAAGCCCGCCCGATCGGCCAACTGCCGCAACAACACCACACCCGCGTGCGACACAATCCCCGCGCCGCCCCCAGTGACTTCCAGGCCCCTCGACCACCCGGTAACGTTCACCCTGCGAGTGCTCCTCGATCTGGGTTCAATAAGGACTTCGACACCCTTATCATCCCAGGTCAGGAGCACTTTCTATTATCGCCGCGCCGATCAGCCCCCAAGCCCCGCGAAAAGCCAGGGCTAGAAGAGCTATGACGCCTCTTGGTTGACGCCGGCTTTTAGTAAGACGAGTTCGCCGCCTGCGCTTCGTGCCTTCGGTAGCACTCATCGCGGTCATTCTTTAGCTTCTGGTCTACGTAATCCCAGTGGGTCTGAGCCATGTAGTAGACACTCTGCCCGTTTGCATCCGTACTCGTCTTGGTGCCATTTAAGTCAAGATAGTCGTTGTAGGCATTTGAGGCTTGATCTAGGCAAGCCGAAAGGGCAGCTTGCTGGGACAGCTCCTGCTGTCTCTGTATCTCGACTTGCCCGCCACCGGGCTGGGCGCCATGCGGACGCCCGCGACACCCGAGTCCGGCGGCGGTGGCGACCAGGCGGCGACGGCCGTACCGGTCGCTCGGGCCGGGCACGCCCCTGTCGTCGCGCGGCCGGCGACACTGGCCGCGGTACCCCGCGACCGGCCCACCACCTCCGTCGTGCCGGACCACCGTGCCGACCGCACGAACGACAGGGACGGCAAGGACGGGGACGGCAAGGACGGGGACGGCAGGGACAAGGACGTCCGGAGCGGCAAGCAGAAGAACCGCAAGGACGCCAGGGGCGGCGAGCGGGGCAGGTAGCGGTCGCTACGCTTCGATCATGATTGCGCGGGTATGGCGTGGGTGGACCGCACCCGACGACGCCGACGCCGACGCACGCCTGCTCACCGAACAGGTGCTGCCAGAACTGCGGCAGATCCCGGGCTACCACGGTGGCTACGTGCTAGTTACGCAACAACCTTTAGTCGAGTAGGAGCGAGCACGCCATCACTCAGTCGCCGTGGAACTCCACGCGGGCAAGTTGCGCCTCCGGGGTCTCGACGAACAACCCGTCGCCGTACTCCAGGACGTAGAGCGCGCCGTCCGGTCCGAACTCCATGTCCATCGGGTTGTCGAAGACCAACGACGGCAGCACGGGCCGGATGTCGGCGACCCGTCCGTCACGGCCCAGCCGGAACTCCTTGACGTAGTCGCGGGTCCACTCGTAGAACAGCGGCACGCCGTCGTAGTAGGCCGGCCACTTCACCGGGGACCGGTTGTGCGGGTCGAAGTGGTACGCCGGTCCGCCCATCGGACCGACC
>CALAED010000818.1 GCA_937891035.1 uncultured Thermomonosporaceae bacterium
CCTTGGAATGCTCGCCGAAGGCGACTACACCGGGGCCGATTATCTGCTTGACGAGCAGCAGTGGCCATTCGCGTTGCGCGCCCAGACCTCCGCGATCGTCCTGACGCTGTCCCGCGATGATTTCCGGCAAGTGATGGACGAACGGCCGACTTTGCAGGCGCAGGTACGCCAGTTCCAGTCCCGGCCGGTCGGGGAGCAGAACAAATACGGCGAGAAGGCGATCGCGCTGACCGCGGGTCACAGCGGCGAGCCGGTGCTCCCCGGCACATTCGTCGACTACGAAGTATCGCCGCGCGAATACCAGCTCCAGGTCGCACAGACCGTGCTACGGGTGCATAGCCGCGTCGCCGATCTGTACAACCAGCCGATGAACCAGGTCGAGCAGCAGCTCCGGCTCACCGTTGAAGCGCTGCGTGAACGACAAGAACACGAGATGATCAATAACCGGGATTTCGGGTTGCTGCACAACGCCGACCTGCGCCAGCGCATCCAGACGCGCAGCGGCCCGCCCACCCCGGACGACATGGACGAGCTGTTGTCCCGCCGTCGCAATAACCGGCTCTTCCTCGCTCACCCGCGGGCTATCGCCGCGTTCGGTCGTGAGTGCAACAAGCGCGGCCTTTATCCGACGCCGGTCGAAGTCAACGGGCATCACATCCCGGCCTGGCGCGGGGTGCCCATCTTCCCCTGCAACAAGATCCCTATCACCGAGCAGGCGACCAGCTCGATCCTGGTCATGCGAACCGGCGAGGAGCAGCAGGGGGTCGTCGGCCTGCACCAGATCGGCATCCCTGATGAGTACCAGCCGTCGCTGTCGGTCCGCTTCATGGGCATCACCGAGCAGGCGGTCATCCAGTACCTGGTCAGCGCCTACTTCTCGGTGGCTGTGCTGGTCCCGGACGCGTTGGGCGTATTGGAAAACGTCGAAGTAGCCCACAGCTGATCAGCGAGTCCACCGGTCTAGGCACCGCGAGGGTGGCGCGGCCGAACGCGAGCACCGGCGGAGAGGTCATTCGACGGTGTCGTCTGCGTCATCCTCGATGGTCCCGGGGAGCTGCTCGAAACTATCCGGGTCGATGTCGAGAACGGCGCCGGTTGACAGATCGTTCAGCATGCTCAGCAGGCCTTCGGTCACGGCGCGGGTGAAGCGCTCGGACTGTTCGTGTCCCATGGTCTGCGTCTGGCCGCGTACCTCGAACAAGACGGTGCCGGTGCCGATCAAAGCGAGCGAGGAACGTACCTGGCCGGGGATATCGCGCGTCGGCGCGTGCGGGTAACGCGCGGGGATGTAACCGTGGGCGTCCATACCGCGGAACGCGCTGATCGCCAGCTGCTTGGACAGATCCTTCGCGTAGGTGTCCTTGTACTTCGCGTACTTGCCGCCCGGCTCGAAGAACACGTCCGGCAGCGGCGGGTAGTCCACGGCGACGTCGAGCAGCCGCCCCTGCGCGTCCTCGCGAACGCACGCGCCTTGATGGTGCAGGTCGACGTACGCGTCCACGGCGCCGTGCCGGGCCCGCAGGTCCTTGTAGATATCGCGCAGGGTCTGCGTTTCGGGGTTGAGGAACCAGCCGGGCTGCGCCGAAGTGCCCGGAACGTCCTCCGGCCTCGGTACGTAGTCCAGCTCCGGGTTGAAGTCGCGGTTGAGGTCGAAGCCGGGCCGCTGCGTGTAGTCGTCGCCCTGCTGCATGCCGTTGAGGTAGTTCCATGCGGGGGGCCGCCCGGCAAGCTGCGGGAAGTCCTTTTCCACCTCGGCCCACGTGATGTCGTTGCCACGCCGGTCCAGCTCGGCGCCGTCTGGGTTGATCTTGGGTACGGCGACGAACGTGATCGTACTGCGCAGCCGCTTCGCCTCAGGCGAGCCCGACGTGCCCAGCCAATCCAGGATGCGCAGCAACGCGGTGGTGCCCGTCTTCTCGTTTCCATGGATCTCGCTGGTGACGAGGAAGACCTTCTCGCCGGTCCCCACGGTGGCCGTGTGGATCAACCGGCCGCGGTTCGACTTTCCGGCGACCTCGACGGCTACCCGTCCGTGACTGACCCGCTCGATGCGCGCGAGCTCCCGGCGCATCTCGTCGTAGTCGACGAACTTCCACGTGGGAAGGTCGCGGGGTTCGTCGCTGCATTCGGCCGGGGGCGCTGCAGGCGTGATCGGCGCCGAGGTCGACGCTACGGCGGACGGAACGGACAGGGCGATGGCCAGCGGGGCCATGAGGAGCGGTAGAACCCGGCGCGCCGTCGGCATCACGCGTACTCCCGGAGGGCTTTGAGATTGTTCTTGTTGGACCTTAAAGCCGCAAATCGGGCAACGGTCCGCCAGGACCAACCAAGGAGACTCGGGCAAAATCGGCGACCCTCGCCGTTGACACTCCTTTGCCGGAGCCGTTCAAATTGCCGCCGCTGGGGACCACATGGCGTTCCACAAGCCCCGACTTTGCCATGTTTCCGCACGTCAGACGGGTTCCTCGGAGGCATGCGGGGTAGATGGCGGCGTAGATGACAGCTGCGAGGGGGCGGGAGATGGAGACGGTACGGCTCGGCCGCACAGAGCTTCAGGTCACGCCGATCGCTTACGGCACGTGGCAATTCGGCGGTGAGTGGGGCGAGGTTGAGGAGCGGTCGGCGATCGAGAGCATCCGACACGCTCGGGTCGACACCTCGCCTTATGCCGCCAAGCACGATGGCGCGCCCGCGCCCGAGGGCGCGTGACCCTCCTCGCGGATGAGCTCGTATCGCTGTGGCCGTGGCCAGCCGGAAGCGAGGCGGGATGTTCGATCTTGATCCGGCATTCCGGCCGGTTCGCCTGCGTGGCGGGTACCTGCCGTTGGAGGATCTCGGCCTGATCGGGGACGGCGCGACGGCGGCCCTGGTCGGTCTGGACGGCTCCATCCCGTGGATGTGCATTCCCCGCTTCGACTCAGAACCGCTGTTTTGCGGGCTGCTCGATCACGCGCACGGCGGGCACTTCACGGTGGCGCCCGAGGATCTGGTGGAGGCCCGGCAGCGCTATGAGCCGGATACCGGGGTGCTGACGACCGAGTTGCGGAGCGCGACGGGCGTGGTCCGGATCACCGATGCGCTGGTTCTGCGCTCTGGCGCCGATCTCACCGATGACGCTCCTGTTGCCCGGGCCGAACTGGTCCGTTCGGCCGTTGTCCTGTCCGGGAACGTCCGGCTGCGGGCCGATGTGATGCCGCGCGGTGGCGGGCAGGTCCGGGCCCTGTTCAGCGGACTGGAGATTCAGGCGGCCCGGCGGCCTGATCTGCGGCTGCACCTGCGCTCCAACCGTCCGTTGACCGCCCTGTGCGACACACATGACCTGGGTCAAGGCGATCGCCTTGATCTGGTGCTGTCCTGGGGGCGGTTCCATCGTCACCATCGGTTCGATGCCGAGGCGATGTTGCGGGGAACCGCTGAGGCCTGGCGCCGCTGGATGACGCATTTCAGCTACCGGGGTCCTGAGGAATCCTTGGTCAGACGTGCGGCGATCACGTTGAAAATGTGCGACGACTGGGTCAACGGCGCACTGGTCGCGGCGCCTACGTCCTCGTTGCCCGCACCGGTCGGCGGGATCCGTAACTGGGATTACCGTTACGCCTGGATCCGCGACGCGGCCTTCGCCGTGTTCGCCCTGCGCCGCATCGGTTTCGGTGGCGAGGCCGATGCCTTCCTGGGCTGGGTGCTGGACGCCTTCGAGCAGAGCGGCCGGCCGCGGATCATGTACAACCTTGGCGGCAGCCCGGTTCCCGATGAGGTCGAGGACTTCGAGCTGGAGGGCTACCGGCGTTCCGCCCCGGTGCGATGGGGCAACGGCGCCGCCGACCAGCGCCAGCATGACGTCTACGGCGAAATATTGGATTGTGCCGACCAGTGGCTGCGCTCAGGCGGTGAGCTCCAGCCGCCGCTGTGGGCCGACCTGGCCGGGCTGGCCGATGCCGCGGGTCAGGCGTGGCGCCAGCCAGACCAGGGCATCTGGGAGGTGCGCAGCGAGGGGCGGGTGTTCACGTACTCGGCCGGGATGTGCCAGGTGGCGCTGAACCGGGCGGCGGCGATCGGCGAACGGCTCGGCCTGTCGGGACGGATCGCGGCGTGGCGAGCGCAGGCCGACAAGCTCCGCCGGCTCATCTTGGACCAGTCCTGGGATGAGGATGCGCAGACCCTGAGCGAGTATCTCCATGGCGGCGGCAGCCTGGACGCCAGCCTGCTCGCCCTTCCGCTGCGGCGCGTCATCCCCGCTGATCACCCGCGGATGGTGGCGACCACCACGGCCATCGCCGAGCGCCTGTCGGCCGGTGGCGGCCTGCTTTACCGCTACCTGCATGATCAGTCACCAGATGGTCTTGCCGGCGGCGAGGGTGCTTTCGTGTTGTGCAGTTTTTGGCTCGTCGACAATCTGATCGCCCAAGGCCGGATCGAAGAAGCCGAGGAGCTTTACGCCTCGCTGTGCGCTCGGGCGAACCCGCTCGGGCTGCTGTCAGAGCAGATCGATCCTTCCACCGGCGAGTTCATGGGCAACTTCCCGCAGGCGTTCAGCCACATCGGGATCATCGCCAGCGGCGTGAACATGGCGCGGGCGAAGGCAGGTGCGGCGTGATCGATCGGCTTGCCGTCTTGGGCGCCACGGGCGACCTCAGCGCGCGTTACCTGCTGCCGGCGCTGGCCGCGCTGCGGGCGACGGGACACATCGGTGACCGGTTCCAGCTGATCTGCGCCGGCCGGGAAGATTGGGACGGCGAGCGGTTCCGGCGCTGGGTCACCGACCGGCTTGACCGGCATGGCGGATCCTGGCCGGCCGAGGCCAGGAAGGCGATCGTGGCACGCGCCCGGTATCAGCGGACCGATGTCACCGAGCCCGCCGACGTCGCGTCGCTCCTCGCCGGCGATGGGCCGGTCGCCGTCTACCTCGCCCTTCCCCCGGCGATCTTCCCCGTCGTGGTGACCACGTTGCACGAGGTGGGTCTGCCGGTGGGCAGCCGGATCGTCCTGGAAAAACCCTTCGGCGAAGATCTGGACAGCGCGGTAGAGCTGAACCGGCTGCTCGCCGGCCTCGTGCCCGAGCAGGCGGTGTTCCGGGTCGACCACTTCCTCGCCATGACGACCGTCCAGAACGTGCTCGGTTCCCGGCTGGCCAACCGCGTGCTCGAGCCCATCTGGAACAGCACCCACATCGCCGAGGTGGAGATCGTCTGGGACGAGTCCCTCGCGCTGGAGGGCCGGGCCGGCTACTACGACGGCGTCGGGGCGCTCAAGGACATGGTGCAAAATCACCTGCTGCAGTTGCTGTGCCTGGTGGCCATGGAACCGCCGATCAGCCTCGGCGAACGCGAGCTACGTGACCGAAAGGTCGATGTGCTGCGCTCGGTGCGGCCCCTGACCGAGACGGACGCCCTTCGCCGTACCCGCCGCGCACGCTATACGGCGGGGCGGATCGGTGACCGTGCGGTTCCCGCCTACCTCGACGAGGATGGCGTGGATCCGGGGCACCGCACCGAGACCTTCGCCGAGGTGGAGCTGGAACTGGACAGCTGGCGCTGGTCAGGAACAACCTTCCGGCTGCGCAGCGGCAAAGCACTCGGAGCGGACCGCATGGAGATCGCGGTACGTTTCCGGCCCGTGCCCCACCTGCCCTTCGGCGGCGGGGATGCGCGGCCTAACGTGCTTCGGTTCGGGCTCGCTCCGGAAGGGATGACGCTGGAGCTTACGGGCATCGGCTCCCGCGCCCAGACCCTTGTTCCGCTGACCCTGACCGCACGGATGGATCCACCACAACTGCCCGCCTACGGTCAAGTACTGCTCGACGTGCTGAGTGGGAACGCCGCCCTGTCGATCCGCGGCGACGAGGCGGAAGAGTCATGGAGGGTCCTCACACCCGTGTTGTCGGCCTGGTCGAACGATTTCGTTCCGCTTCAGGAATACCCGGCCGGATCGGACGGGCCGGGGCCGGTTTCCCGGCGGCCGCCCGGGCACCGGTCGGCTTGAAGCGACCACCACGGCACCGCTCCAGGGCGAACATTCACGGAGCCACGGCCTTTGCCGGCTATTTCGCATGTCAAGCGGATATCGAGGGGGAGCGCCGGGTAGGTGGCGGCCTAGAAGACATCTAGAAGACATCTAGAAGACATCTTCCTGAGGGCGGTAGAGGGAGACGTGTCGGGCTTGGTCGCGCCGAACTCCAACCGGTCGCCTGCGGGGCGTGGCAGTTGATCAGCCGGCGAGGAGCACCCCATGCCACCGACGAAGCACACCACGGGGAACCTGCGCAGTCAGGCCTGGTGGGACAACCCTGGCAATCCGGAGATGACCGCGCTGTACCTCGAGCGCTTCCTCAACTACGGCCTTACCCCGGCGGAACTCCAATCGGGCCGACCGATCATCGGGATCGCCCAGACGGGCAACGACCTGGTTCCCTGTAACCGGCACCATCTCGCCCTGGCCGACCGGGTCAAGGCCGGGATCCGCGACGGCGGTGGCATCCCGTTCGAGTTTCCCGTCCATCCGCTGCAGGAGACCGGCAAGCGCCCCACCGCGGCGCTGGACCGCAACCTCGCGTATCTCGGGCTCGTCGAGGTGCTCTACGGATATCCGCTCGATGGAGTGGTCCTGACGACGGGTTGCGACAAGACCACACCCGCGTGCCTGACCGCGGCGGCGACGGTGAACCTCCCGGCGATCGTGCTGTCCGGAGGACCGATGCTCAACGGCTATCACGACGGCATGCGAACGGGCTCGGGACTCGTGATCTGGCAGTCGAAGCGGCTGCTCGCCAGCGGGCGGATCGACCACGACGAATACATGGCGCGCGTGGCCGCTTCCGCCCCCAGCATCGGGCACTGCAACACGATGGGCACCGCGCTGTCGATGAACAGCCTGGCCGAGGCCTTGGGAATGTCCCTTCCCGGCTGTGCGGCGATCCCGGCCCCCTACCGCGAACGGGTGCAGATGGCCTACGACACAGGCCAGCGAGCGGTGGCCGTCGTACGAGAGGGCCTTACCCCCCGCAAGATCATGACCCGGCAGGCTTTCGAGAACGCCATCGTTGTCGCATCGGCCATCGCCGCCTCGACCAACGTGCCCATCCACATCAACGCCATCGCGCGTCACGTCGGGGTGACCCTGTCCAACCAGGATTGGCAACGCCTTGGAGCCCACATCCCGGTGCTGGTAAACCTCGCCCCCGCCGGGGAGTTCCTCGGCGAGGACTTCTACCGCGCCGGCGGGGTCCCGGCGGTCATGCGGTCGTTGCTGACAGCGGGGCATTTGCACAGCGACGCCGTGACGGTCTCTGGCCGTACCGTGGCCGAGAATCTGGACGACCTGCCGCCCGCCGACCCGGCGGTCATCCGCCCCTTCCACGACCCTGTCGCCGCACGAGGAGGACTCCTCGTCATGACCGGGAACCTGTTCGACTCCGCGGTCATGAAGACATCGGTCCTCACCGACGACTTCCGGCGCCGCTACCTGCCGCGTCCCGGCGATCCGCCGGTGTTCGACCTGCGCGCCATCGTCTTCGACGGGCCGGAGGACTACCACGCCCGCATCGAAGATCCCGAGCTGGGCATAGACCAAGACTGCATCCTCGTCATCCGCTACACCGGGCCTATCGGCTATCCGGGCTCGGCCGAGGTCGTGAACATGGAGCTTCCGGCCGCGCTGATCCAGCGAGGCGTCACCTCGCTGCCCACGCTCGGTGACGGCCGGCAAAGCGGCACGTCGGACGCCCCCTCCATTCTCAACGCCAGCCCCGAAGCCGCGGCCGGCGGCAACCTCGCCATCCTGCGCACCGGCGACCGGATCCGCATCGACCTGGACAGCGCGCGCGTCGACGTTCTCTTGACCGATGAGGAGATCGCCGAGCGATGGACTCAATACGTTCGGCCGGCATTCGAGAACGAGACACCGTGGCAGGAGATCTACCGCTCCACGGTCGGGCAGCTGGACAGCGGAGGCTGTCTCGAACTCGCCGTGTCGTACCAGGATCTCGTACACACCAAGGGGATTCCCCGTGACTCGCACTGACGGCAACGGCACGATCCTGATCGCCGATTACGACTTCGGCGATGTGGACATCGAACGCGCGATCATCGAGGGCGCCGGATTCCAGCTAATTGCCGAACAGTGCAAGATCGAGGACGAGGTGATCGAAAAGGGCCGGGACGCCGACGGTGTCCTGACCCAGTACGTGCGGATCGGCTCCCGCGCCATCGACGCGTTCACCCGTTGCCGGGTGATCGCTCGCTATGGCACGGGCGTGGACATCGTCGACGTCGACGCCGCGACCCGGCGGGGCATCCAGGTCACGAACGCGCCGAACGAGTGGTGCGCCGAAGAGGTCGCCGATCACGCCATCGCGCTCTGGCTCGCCGCCGCCCGCAAGATCTGTCAATACGATCGAGCGACCCGGCAGGGCGAATGGCACTGGAAGACCGGCCGGCCGATCCGGCGGCTGCGGGGGCGGGTGTTCGGGCTGCTGTCCTTCGGCTACATCGCCAGGCTCATCGCCGAACGCGCGAAAGGGTTCGGCGTCGAGGTCTGGGCGCATGACCCGTTTCTTGACGAGCCCGAAATCCGATCCCGCGACGTGCGGCCGGTGTCCTTCGATGACCTCGTGGAAGGCGCCGACTACCTGGTTATCCAGTCCCCCCTCACCCCACAGACGCATCACGCCTTCGACCGTGCGACGCTCCACAGGATGAAACCGACCGCCATCCTCATCAACACTGGACGCGGGCCCATCGTGGACGACGCGGCGATCTACCAGGCGCTCACCGAGGGGTGGATCGCCGGCGCGGCGCTGGACGACCTCGAAGAGGAACCCGCGAAGCAACGCGACTGGCGCCCACGCAACGCTCTCCTGAAGCTGCCCAACGTGGTCATCACCCCCCACGCCGCCTACTACTCCGAGGAAGCCATGAGGACGGTGCGGCGGATCGCCGCCGAAGAAGCCGTACGGGTCCTGACCGGGCAACCGCCACATTCCCCGGTCAACGACGTGACGGCCGGCGGCTAGCGGACGGATGTCCTCACGACCGCCGGCACAGCGCCCGATCATGGGGCCGGTATCGGGCCTTGGTGCGCGAGATGCCAGCCCCACCGCTGACGGAGGGGAAGTTCAAGCAGCTCCTCGAGGTCGGCGATCTCGGGCTCCAAGCGGGACCGGACGTAGGCTGCGTCGTCCTCGCTGATCGTGGGGTAGGCCTCCCCGAGCGGCCGGAAGAGCATCCGGTGGACGAGCGATGAGCGTCTGATCTGGCCCACCAGGGCGGCACTGCCGTGCTCGCGGGCCCACTCCGCGACGCGGCGAACCGCACGAGCGGCCAATACGGACCGCGCTCGACTGGCCGGCAGTTTGGCGGCCCGCAGCGAAGGCTCGAGTTGCAGCGGCGGCACTTCGAGCCAGGACAGCAGCTGATCGAGGAAGGCCTGCGGATCGCGGCGCAGGTCATCGAAGAACGCGAGGTAGATGGTGTCCCGGTCGAAATAGTGGAGGTAGCGCCGCAGGTGTGTCGCGTACATGCCGCTGCGGATCAGTTCGGGCCGGCGTTTCAGAGCATTCCGAAAAGAGCTTGGTGCGATGCCCCGCTTGAGCATGTAGAGATAGTGGGAGAAGGCCCGCTCGACGGGGTCCCGCAAAGTGACCATCAGCTTGATGTCGCCCCCGAGGCACGCGTGCATACGCTCCGGGGTCTCGGGGGACGGCAAGTAAAGCGGGCACACCTCACCCACGATCGCGTGTTCGGGGCCCGCGCCGCGGAACTGGGTCTCATACCACGCAAGACCCCGCTCGTAGTAGCGGTCGAAAAAATAGAGCTCTTTGGCCTTGGCCATATAGATATCCGGGTGGCGGCTCATGACATCGTGCAGCCACGAGGAACCCGCCTTGGCCGGTCCGATGTGAATGAAATTCGGAAGAACCACAGCCCCACTCCCAAGCTCCCCCTAGCCGCCCAGGCCCGTGCGAGCACCCCATCTGGTACACGGCCTGATACACAGAGTGATACCCCTGAGACCGAACAATGCGGCCCTTGTGTCGGCAAAGACTCTGACAGCGCGATGTCTCAGTACGCCAAAACTCGCGCCACCGCTATGTCGTGGACCGCACGCGCCCAAGGAGCCGGCCAAGAATCCGAGGAGGAACGAAAGGCCGCGGTACGGCGGATGCTTGAGTGGTATCTGCATACAGCCGGTGCTGCCGATCAGTCGCGCTGGGCCGCAGGACACGGGTGGAGTCGTACGGACGGCGTCGGCATTGGCTGTTGAGGTACCTGTGCGAGCTGCGCCGCGCCGGGATCTGCGGCCGGCTGGCTCTCGTCGGCTCGCGACTTACGGGCAGGCGGCCTGCGGCGAGGTGGGCTGGGAGCAGTCGGTAAGTCGATCGGCCAGCGTGGGCGCGTCGATCACCGTGCCTTGGGTCAGCGAGTCGTGCAGGTACCGATGGAAGGCTCGGCTGAACGCCGGATAGTACGGAACGTCAGGACGTAGCCGGGCCCTTTCGAGGGCGGCATCGAGAATGCCGGCGAGCTCTTGAAGCTGCTCCTGACTCACCGGATCACCGACCTCGGGCGAGTCGGGCGGAACCTGCCGGTCTACCTGCGAGCATGCCTTGACGTTCTGGTACACCTCCTTGCGTACGGGCACGTAGCCGCCGCACGCGAATAGCTGCTGTTGCCGAACCGGCTCGGTGAGGAATGCGATAAGCTCGCGAGCCTCCTTCTTGTGCAGAGCGTTCTTGGGAATCGCCAGGCCATGGCCACCCAACGCGCCTGATCCCGGTGTCGAGCCGGGGGCCGGACCGGGGAGCTCGGCCACGCCGAACCGTTTCTTCAACAGCGGGTCGGCGGCAATGACCTGATAGGCAAACGGCCAGTTCCGCAGGAACAGGACTCGGTCATCGGTGAACGCCTCCAGGCTATGGGATTCGCGGAATTCGGCCGACTCGCCGATGATGACCGACGACGCCATGCCGTCGGTGAGTCTCCGCAACCCGGTCGCGGCGGCATTGTCGACGACCATTTTGTTGTTCCGCCACTCAACTTTTCCGCCGGCTCCCCAGATCGCCTCCATTCCATTCACAGTGAGACCTTCGTAGTCGGCCAGTTGGGTGGCGAGGCCGGCCGGATCCTTTCCGCCGAGCTTGCTCAGCGCCTTTTTTGTCACGGCACGTCGCAGATCCTCCCAGGTCCGCGGCTGTTTCGGAACGATGTCTTTGCGGTAGTACAGCAATCCCACGTCGCTGTGGTACGGGATGGCGTATTGCCGGCCGTCGTCTCCCGTGCCGGCCTGCCACGGCTTGTCGAGGAATTGATTTCGGTTGAATTCGCTCGGTAGGAACTCCTCCAGATAGCCGGCCCGAATGAACTCGGGGATCCACACCACGTCCAGGCTGAGCACGTCGTACGTGCAGCTTCTGAGCTGCTGCGCGGCCAGCAGCTGGGCGCGCTCCTGGTCGGCTCCGCCGGGCAACTCGATGAGCCGGGCGGGCATCTTGCCCGTCGTGGGGACGCTGTCGTTCCACGCCTTGATCAGTTGTTGGCGCCGCCGTCCCGGGTTGAGGTCTTCGCCGCTGACCATCACGATCTCGTTGGCCGTCGTGGCGCGCCCGCAGTCATGCTGGTAGCGGGCGTACCTGTGAACAACGCCGGGGGCCACGACAAGCGCGAACCCGGCGACGAAGGCCACCCCGCGCCAGAGCTGCGACTTAGGTATGGTCACGATGTCGTCCCCATCCTGAGCTCGGCGAACGTCTGGCTGATCAGCCGATCCGGCTCTTCGTTCGTCGCGTCGTGGCAAACGGTGGTCTTCGAGCTCTTGGTCAACGCGGTTACATCCGGCTCGTCGCATGCCTTGGGCCCGACGGCGAGCAGGATGATCCGCGGCGGTGAACCCATGCCGATCAGGCGATCGCGGAGCGCGTCCGCGGTGAGGCCACCGCCGATGTGGTTGTCACCGTCGGTGAAGACGATGACGGCCGGGTTGGCGCCCCTTGCGTCCAGGCGGTCGACGGCATCGCTGATCGCGTTATAGAGCGGGGTGGATCCGCCGTCCGCGACGCCGAGTCCGGCCAGCGACTTCTCGGTGCGGTCGATGTGGATGCGCTGCCCGGGCTGCACTTCGGTGAGGGCTAACGAGGTGACATCGTTCGGTTCCGGACCGCTGGGAAACCGCGCGAGCCCCACCGCGTCGGCTGGGCCGACGAGTTCGAGAGCCTGACCGGCCAGTTCACGGGCGCGATCGAGCCGGGACCGCTGCTGTAGGCCAGGGGAGTTCATCGAGCCGGACAGGTCGATCGCGATGGCGAGGGTGACCGGCGGCCGGGCGCGGGGATAGACGGCCAGCGTGTCATCGATCTCTTCTTCCTCGAATCTCCGCACCTCTTCGCCTGCGTCACCGCCGTTGAGCGCCTGGTTATGTGACCGCCCGGTCAGGTCGCGAAACCCCGCATCCCGCAAGCCGTTGTCGTCAAGCCACGCCTTAAATCGGTCGATCATCACGTCGCGGACCTCGTCGGCCTGACCTGCCCAGGTGACGCGCACGAAGGGATAGTCGAGGCTGCGGGCATCGGCGGGATAGAAGACGTGGTACGGCTCGGGTGGCCGCGCGATCGGCCGCGCACAGCCGACGCCCAGCGGTTTCGCCTGGTTATAGTCGAGCACGGTCTGCTCGGGAAGGATGGCCGCCACGTCGGGGTTGAAGTTATTCCGGATCGCGCACAACAGATCGTGCGCACTGGTCAGCGGCGCGCCAATGGACGCGATCCTCCCCTCCAGGAACTTCCGGTCGCTGTTGCCTGCCGCTCCCTCCGGACTCGCCCGATACAGGTCGGCGGTGGCCAGCAACCCCGACTCAGACATGGTGGGATCCGGCCGGGCAACCTGAAGCCCGGCCCTCGGCGCGGCCTCGACGAGATCGCGCAACTTAGGCGCCGCAGGCAGGTAGGGCTCGATCCGCTGGCGATAACTGTCCGGTACGGCGAACACGACGGGTGTCGTCGCGATGGACCCCTTGCGCTCTAGATCAATGTCCGGGTGCGATTCGCCAGCGATGTAATCGGCCACCGCGGACGACCCCGGCAGCCAGATGTCCGGCTGCGGCCCGATGAAACGCCGGATGTCTCCTTGTTGGGTCTGCTGCGACGGGTCATCCTCCCAGCCGTTCGCGAAGGCGTACTTGACATCGGAGAACGACGGCTGCGCGAAAACCGTCAGGTGGACCGGCCGGCAACGCCGGTCAGCAGCCTGATTTGCGGCGAATCGGCCCGCGGCGGTCTGCACCACATCACGTGATTCCGGAGCAGTAAGCACCCGAAGCTCAAGCGGCTGGCGGCACGGAAGCGCGTCTGAGGGCGTGTCGGACGGCGACAGCCCCTTGTTCACCAGCCAGCCCGCGCCAGCCCCAAGCAGCACCGCAAGCAAAACGGCCGATGCATACAGAAGAGTGATCCACCGCATCCGCCAACTGCCAAGCCACACACGCACCTGCACGCGAGCGTTGCCCAGCCTTACCAGCAGCCATCGTCCGGCACTCCTCAACCACCCGCCTACGCGAGTCGCAAGCTGCTGAAGAAACTCAACGACTCGATCCGGGGCACCGGCAATGAACGTCCCGATGCCAAGCCCCACAGGGCACTCTGGCAGCACGGTCTGCGAATCCCTGAGCGCTTGCTGAT
>CALAED010000819.1 GCA_937891035.1 uncultured Thermomonosporaceae bacterium
TGAGGCCGTAGGTCACCTGATCGCGCAGCCAGCGGTCCAGCTCGGCCACGCCGTCGTCGACCCGCCGCTCGCGGCGCTCGGCCGTCTTGGGATCGGCCGTCCTGGGCGTGGGCGTCGCGTCTCCGGGTGCGCGGGCGGCCCCGGCCGGGCGCTCGGCGAGCCACTGCCCGACCCAGCCGGGCGTGGCGCCGGGGACGACCGGCGGGATGGCGCCCTCGCTCCAGAGCAAGACCAGCGCCAGCGCGTGCTTGCAGGGATACTTGCGGCTCGGGCAGGTGCACCGGAAGGCCGGCTCGGACAGCTGAGCGCACACCTGGTAGGGGTGCGTGCCGCTCCCCCCGCACTCACCCCACATCACCTCACCGGCGCCGCCGAGGCCGTCCCACCTGGGCGGCCTGGCCACCGACTCGGCCGCTCTGGCGGATGACGCGTCCGGCGCCAGGGCGAGGACCTGCTCTCGGTCCCACCGTTCGCTCACATTCTCGAAGCTATCCGGCTCCGCCGACAGAACGGGGCGGGGGCCATGCGTCCGCAGGCCCTGGCCATAGACGTGGCTGATCCCCGTCATAAGCGATTTCTCTCAGCGGATAACCGCCAGTGCTTTGACCTGCGGCAAATGGGTTGAGACAGTCATTACATGAAACCCGGCGCGATGGCGGGCGGGTCTCCCCTGGAACGGCACGTGCGGTCGGCGATCGCGGCGCACCGTGCCGACCGGGGGGCGCTGCTGCCGATCCTGCACGACATCCAGGCCGAGTTCGGCTACGTCGACCCCGCTGCGGTGCCGATCCTGGCCGAGGCGCTGAACCTCTCGCGCGCTGACGTCCACGGCGTGATCAGCTTCTACCACGACTTCCGCGCGTCGGCCGCGGCGGGCACGCACGTGCGAATCTGCCGCGCGGAGGCCTGCCAGGCCGTCGGCGCGGACGCGCTCGTCGAGCACGCCAAGACGAGCCTCGGCGCCGACGTCGGCGGCACGTCCCCGGGCGGCGACGCCACGCTCGACCAGGTCTTCTGCTTCGGCAACTGCGCGCTGGGCCCCACGGTCGAGGTCAACGGCAGGCTCGCGGGCCGCGTCACGCCAGAGCGGTTCGACGCGCTGGTGAATGCGGCCAAACCGTGACGAACCGCTACACTGTGGGGCGGCAGGGATATCCAGCATGGGCAACGTGACCACCGTCTACGTACCTCGCGACTCGGCGGCCATCTCGGTCGGGGCTGACGAGGTCGCGGTCGCCATCGCGACGTCGGCGGCCGCGGCCGGCCGCGAGATCAACCTGGTGCGCAACGGTTCCCGCGGCATGCTGTGGCTCGAACCGCTGGTCGAGGTCGAGACCGGGCACGGGCGCGTCGCCTACGGACCGGTCGCCGCGGACGAGGTCGACGACCTGATCCGCGCGGGCATGCTCGACGGCGCCGAGACCGATCACAGCCTTGGCCCGACCGACGAACACGAGTGGCTGCGCGACCAACGGCGGGTCACCTTCGCCCGTGTCGGCGTGATCGACCCGCTGTCCGTCGAGGACTACGAGGCGCACGGCGGCCTGCGCGGTCTGCGCAACGCGCTGGCGATGCCGCCGGAGCAGGTCGTCGAAGAGATCATCGGGTCCGGCCTGCGCGGCCGCGGCGGTGCCGGCTTCCCCGCCGGGATCAAGTGGAAGACCGTGCTCGGCGCGCGGGCGGACGTGAAGTTCGTGTGCTGCAACGCCGACGAGGGCGACTCCGGCACGTTCGCCGACCGCATGCTGATGGAGGGCGACCCGTTCACCCTCATCGAGGGCATGACGATCGCCGCCTACGCCACCGGCGCGACCGAGGGCTTCATCTACGTGCGCTCCGAGTACCCGGACGCGGTCGCCACGCTGCGCCGCGCGATCGAGATCGCCTATGCCCGCGGCTGGCTCGGCGAGTCGATCCTCGGCTGCGATGTGCCGTTCCACCTCGACGTGCGGGTCGGCGCCGGCGCGTACATCTGCGGCGAGGAGACCTCCATGCTGGAGAGCCTGGAGGGCAAGCGCGGCATGGTCCGCGCCAAGCCGCCGATCCCCGCGCTTGCGGGCCTGTTCGGCCGCCCGACCGTGGTCAACAACGTGCTCACGCTCGGCTCGGTGCCGATGATCCTGGCCGACGGCGCGTCCGCGTACCAGGGGTTCGGCGTCGGCCGGTCCCGCGGCACACAGGTGTTCCAGCTCGCCGGCAACATCGCGCGCGGCGGCATCGTCGAGCTGCCGTTCGGGGTCACGCTCGGCGAGTTGGTCAACGGGTACGGCGGCGGCACCCGCACCGGCCGGCCGGTCCGCGCGGTGCAGGTCGGCGGGCCGCTTGGCGCGTACCTGCCGGTCGACCGGTTCGACCTCAAGCTGGACTACGAGGAGTTCGCCGCGGTGGGCGC
Source organism: uncultured Thermomonosporaceae bacterium (assembly GCA_937891035.1). Lineage (GTDB taxonomy): Bacteria > Actinomycetota > Actinomycetes > Streptosporangiales > Streptosporangiaceae > CALAED01. The sequence goes on from CALAED010000819.1 coordinate 2,393, forward strand.
TATGGTCGGCCATGGCGGCATCGTGGTGTTCGACGACACCGTCGACATGGCGCGGATGGCCCGCTTCGCCATGGAGTTTTGCGCTGTGGAGTCGTGCGGCAAGTGCACGCCGTGCCGCGTCGGCGCGGTCCGCGGCCGCGAGACCATCGACAAGATCATCGCGGGTACGGACGTCGAGGCGAACATGGTCGTGCTCGAAGACCTGTGCGAGCTGATGACCGACGGCTCGCTGTGCGCGATGGGCGGCCTGACCCCCATGCCCGTCCTCAGCGCCGTCCGGCACTTCCCCGGCGACTTCGCCCGAAACCCGCGGAGCGAGCCGTCAGACACAGTGGCAGGGAGTTAGCGATGGGCCTCCTCAAAGAACCCGACCTCGGCACGCCGGCACGCAAGGGCGAGGCGACGGTCGAGGTCGAGATCGACGGCCTGCCGGTCAAGGTTCCCGAGGGCACGTCGGTGATGCGCGCCGCCGCGCTCGCGGGCGTGGACGTGCCGAAGTTGTGCGCCACGGACTCGCTGGAGGCGTTCGGTTCCTGCCGCCTGTGCCTGGTGGAGATCGACGGCGTGAAGGGCACCCCGGCCTCCTGCACGACGCCGGTGCGGCCGGGCATGACCGTGCGGACGCAGTCTCCCAAACTGGAGAAGCTGCGCCGCGGCGTCATGGAGCTCTACATCTCCGACCACCCGCTCGACTGCCTCACCTGCTCGGCGAACGGCGACTGCGAGCTGCAGGACATGGCCGGCGTGGTCGGGCTGCGCGAGGTGCGGTACGGCGTCGGGACGGGCGAAAACCACCTCGACGCGCCGACGGACACCTCGAACCCGTACTTCGACTTCGACGAGAGCAAGTGCATCGTGTGCTCGCGGTGCGTGCGGGCCTGTGACGAGGTCCAGGGCACGTTCGCGCTGACCATCGAGGGCCGCGGCTTCGACTCGAAGGTTTCGCCCGGCGGGCTGTCCTTCATGGACTCCGAGTGCGTCTCGTGCGGCGCGTGCGTACAGGCCTGCCCGACAGCGACGCTTCAGGAGCGCTCGGTCGTTGACCTCGGCATGCCGACCCGCACGGTGCTCACCACCTGCGCGTACTGCGGGGTCGGCTGCTCGTTCAAGGCCGAGCTGAGGGGCGACGAGCTGGTCAGGATGGTGCCGTACAAGGACGGCGGCGCCAACGCCGGCCACTCGTGCGTGAAAGGCCGCTTCGCGTTCGGCTACGCCACCCACCCGGACCGGCGGCTGCGGCCGATGGTGCGCGAGCGGATCACCGACGACTGGCGCGAGGTCTCCTGGGAGGAGGCCATCACCACGGTCGCCACGCGGATGCGGGACATCCAGGCGCGGCACGGCACCGGCGCGATCGGCGGCATCACGTCATCGCGGTGCACCGACGAAGAGGTCTACGTGGTGCAAAAGATGGTGCGTGCCGCGTTCGGCAACAACAACGTCGACACGTGCGCGCGCGTCTGCCACTCCCCCACCGGGTACGGCCTCAAGCAGACGTTCGGCACGTCGGCGGGCACTCAGGACTTCAGGTCGGTCGAGTCGGCGGACGTGATCGTGGTGATCGGCGCCAACCCGACCGACGGGCATCCGGTGTTCGCGTCCCGGATGAAGCGGCGGTTGCGCGAAGGCGCCAAGCTGATCATCGTCGACCCGCGGCGCATCGACCTGGTTCGCTCGCCGCACGTCGAGGCGGCCTACCACCTGCCGCTGGCCCCGGGCACGAACGTGGCGATGATCAACGCGTTCGCCCACGTGGTGGTCACCGAGGGCTTGGTGAACGCGGACTTCGTGGCACAGCGGTGCGAGGACTTCGAGGAGTGGGCGGAGTTCATCGCCAGGCCGGAGAACTCGCCCGAGGCGGTCGAGGAGGTCACCGGGGTGCCGGCCGCCGACGTGCGGGCCGCCGCCCGGCTGTACGCGGCCGGCCCGAACTCGGCGATTTACTACGGGCTCGGCGTCACCGAACACAGCCAGGGCTCCACCATGGTCATGGGCATGGCCAACCTCGCCATGGCCACCGGCAACATCGGCCGCGAGGGCGTCGGCGTGAACCCGCTGCGCGGCCAGAACAACGTGCAGGGCTCCTGCGACATGGGCTCCTTCCCGCACGAGCTGCCCGGCTATCGGCACGTGTCGGACGAAAGCGTGCGGGACATCTACGAGAAGCTGTGGGGCACGCCGATCCTGCCGGAACCTGGCCTGCGCATCCCGAACATGTTCGACGCGGCCATCGACGGCACGTTCAAGGCGCTGTTCATCCAGGGCGAGGACCTCGCGCAGTCCGACCCGAACACCCAGCACGTGACCGCGGCGCTGTCGGCCATGGAGCTGGTCGTCGTGCAAGACCTGTTCCTCAACGAGACAGCGAAGTTCGCGCACGTGTTCCTGCCCGGCACCTCGTTCCTGGAAAAGGACGGCACGTTCATCAACGCCGAGCGGCGGATCAACCGGG
>CALAED010000820.1 GCA_937891035.1 uncultured Thermomonosporaceae bacterium
CGGCGAGCAGGGGCAGCAGCGCCGGATCGTCGAGGACCAGCGCGTCGGCGGCCGGCACCACCTCGATGTCGTCGTCAACCAGTGCGCGCACCCGGTCCGGTGGCTTGGGCAGCGCCCGCTCGGCGGCCGGGTCGTCCCCGGCAGGCTGGTGGCTGTCGGCCAGCGCCGCCCAGATCGCCCGCAGCTGATCGCGCGAGACCGTACGGGCCGGATCGGCGAGGCGGGCCAGCAGGTCATTCGGCTCGGCGAGCGCCTCGGCCAGTGACGTCCGCGCGCCCAGCGCCCGGAGCAGTTGTTTGTCGATGTCGGCGGGCGCCGGATCGTAAAGCCCTGCCAGGATCGGCTCGGCGCCCGGCGCCCGCAGCCGGCCGGGGCGCTGCCCGCCGAGCACCGGGTGCCGGCGCAGCCACCAGGCCGTGTAAGAGGGAACGAGCACCCCGCGGCCGTCGGCGAGCAGCACTCGGGTCGGCTCGACGACGGCGGCCCGCAGCGGCGGCCGGGCAAGCAGTTCCAGCGCCTTGTCCCAGCGCTCAACCAGCTCGAGATCGCGTACGGCGAACAATTCAGGCACGGTCGGCGGAACGTCCTGGGCCGGCAGACCGGCCAGGACCTCGGCGGCCCAGTCCTCCTCCTCGTCGAGATCGAGGCCGAGGTCGGCCAGCGAGACGTCCTGCTCGCGGAGCAGCGCGAACGTACGGAGGACGCCGACCGCCTCCAGCGGCGCGGCACCGTACCGGTCGACCAGACCCGCGTCGACCACCTCGAACGGGGCGTCCGCGGCGACGACCTCGCGCAGCGGGGAGTCTGGCAACAGCAACTCCCCCGCCGGATACCGGGACCCGTCGGCGGCGGGCAGCGCCAGGTCGGCCAGCCAGGGCCGGTCGCCCGGATCGACGCGGGCCGCCGCCACCAGCGACAGCACCGCCGCCGCGATGGCCCCGGGATCAGTGGAATCCGCAGGGACGATGAGATCAGGGGGATCGGCCAGACCCGTGGACTCGACGGTGTCGTACGAGCGGGCGACCGCGGCCCGAACGGCCGGATCGTCGAGCACCGCCCGTGGGCCGGCGGGGGTCGCGCCGAGCCGGATCAACAGCGGGTGCGCGGCGCGCGGATCGACGAAACGCAGCTCAAGCGCGGCGAGGCCGGCCGGGTCGAGACCGTCTTCGGCGATGAGCAGCCCGCGCGGGCCGCGGACCAGCCGCCCGTCGGCGAGCGGCACCGGCAGCGCGCCCAAAGCCTCGGGATCGGCACCGGCGAGCGCCGCGTACAGGTCATGCCACCAGGCCGGGTCGCGGTCGAGCCCGGCGAGCTCATCGATGACGTCGGCCAGCTCCATGCGCCGCACGCCCAGCGCGGCCACGGCGGGGTGACGCACCGGCCAGCCCGCGGGCAGCAGGCCAGGCAGCACGTCGGCCAGCAGCCGGGTCAACGCCGGCGGCCCGTCCGCCGCGATCACATCACGTGCCGGCGCCCGGCCGGCCGCCGTGGGCAGCAGCGGGATGTCGGGCAGCCGGGTTGCGATGGCGCGTCGCAGCCTGGCATCGAGCGCGCCCGCCGCGACCGGTCCCGGCACGAAGTCGAGCAGCCGGGGGGTGGCGGGAAGTTCGCGCAGCAGATTCGCGTATTCCTCGGCGGCGCGTTCGATCAGAAAGTCGGTCAGCGGCCCCTCGGCGACGTGCCGGCGATCGGGGGCCAGCGGAAACGAAGCTATCAGCAACGCCGGCAGGCCGAGCGGCTCGGCGCTCGGGGTGGGCGCGTGGACCACGGCTGGTACGTCGCCGGGCAGCCCCGCCCCGTCGGCGGACCGCACGGGATCCCAGGTATCCGGGGCGGCGGTGGCGGCAGCCGGGATCGCCCAGCGCAGCTGCCAGAACGGGCGCGCGCGTTCTTCCGCCGGCCGGTCGGCCAGCAGGCCGGCGGGCAGCTCCCCGTGCGCCGCGACGGTCCGCCAGTCCGCCCCGTTGATCGTCGTGGTGCCCTTGCCGTGGGTGGCGGCGATGGTCCGTACGGCACCGTCCACGTCGATGTCGATCCGGGCCAGCGCGGGCAGCGCCAGCATGAGGGCAGGACCCGCCTCGGCGAGCTGACGTCGCACCAGGTCGACCGACCCGGCGTCGCGCAACGGCAGCCGAACGACGGTGTCGAACTCGGCGCCGGGGAACCAGTGCCCGAGCTCGGCGGACGAGGCGGCGGCGGGGCCCTGGACCGTGGCGGCGCGCTTGGAGGGGAGCGTGAAGGGCAGCCGGAGCACGGGGACGTGCCCGGCCCGCCGGTCCAGCTCCGCGGCCAGTTCCCGCCGCGCGGCCACCAGTTCGCGGGTACGCGCGGCCGACCACATCACGCCGGCGACCTCACCGTCGCCACCGTCGCCACCGTCGCCACCGTCGATCCGCGAGGCGATCGCCGGCTCGTCGGTCACCGCGACCACCGCGGCGAAGCCGACCCCGAACCGGCCGACGGTGTCCTGCCCGGGCGGCCCCGGATCCTTGGCGGAGGCGCGCAACGTCGACAGCGCCTGCACCCCCGCCGGGTCGAGCGGGGAGCCGTTGTTGGCGGCGGTCAGCAGCCCGTCGCGCAACCGCAGCAGCAGCCGGCCGGGGACGCCGGCACGGGCGGCGGCATCGGCGGCGTTTTGGGCGAGTTCGACGACGACGCGGTCGCGATAGCCGCCGAGCGCGTAGTCCTCTTCGGTGTTCGCGTCCTCTCGGAATCGCGCCGGGGACGCCGCCCAAGCCGCCAGGACGCGCTGCCGCAGCCCGGCGGTGCCAAAAGGATCGAAAGGATCCACGATCACTGAACCCGGCCCGGCCTAGCTGTGGCCGAGAGCCTCCTCGTCATCTGCTCCGCTCGGCCGCATGGTGTCGTACACCCACTCATCGACGATCGGCGGGGTGGTCTCGACCACCGGCGGCAGCGCGACCGCCTCGGAGTGCGCCCCGCACCCGTGGTCGACCGAGACGACCTTGCCATCGTCGGGCGCGTACTCATTGGCGCACACGCCGAACAGCTGCCGCAGCGAGCCCGCGAGCGGAACGAGAAACCCGCAGGTCGCGCACCGGGCGGGCGCTGCCTGAGCGATCGGGCTGGCCGGCCCGGCCGGGCTCTCGTACCACCGCTCGGCGGCGTCATCGCGCCCGGCGGCCGACAGCACCCGCGGCCGGCCCAGGCCGAGCTCCCACAGCTGTTGACGATCGGCCGCGTTCGTGGTCTCGGTGAACCCCGGTGCGAGCCGTACGTCGTCGGCCGGCGTGGGCAGCAGGTCGCCGGGGCCGAGATCGCCCGGGCGCAGCCGTTCGATCCACGGCACCCACTGCGGGGCCAGCAGAGCGTCCTCGCCGGGCAACAGAGTGACCTCGCTGATCGTGACGGACTTGGCCCGCGAGGCGCGGGCGACCGTGACGGACCACCGCCAGCCCCGATAGGCGAGGTCGAGACATTCGAAGAAGTGGGTGACCACGCGGTCGCCTTCGGCCCGCAGGCCGATGTGCCCTCCGGCCTTGCCCGGCCAGGCCATCTCGTCGGCCGCCGCCTTCGCCTCCTCGACCGCGGCCGCGCAGGCGGCGTCGACGGGCGTTGACCGGGCCCGCCTGGCCCCCGTCGAATAACGCGTTGGGCTCACCCCTCGATTGTGTCTCATCCAGGCCGGTGCCTGCGCGTAACCGGCTCCGATCGGGTAACAGTGGTCACGACGTGAGCCGACGTCAAGGGGAGGTCCTCAGAAACCATTGCCGCCAGAGGGTTTTTCATCGGTGTGGGCGAGGGAGACTGGTCGCTATGGGTTTGCGGGCACACGTGGGCGCCGCCGGGCGGTCGACGCGCGGTGCCGCCCAGTCCACCGGCCGGTTCCTGCGCCGGGCCACGCACGCTCAGGGGGCCGGCCGCACCGGGCTCGGCAACCTGATCGAGCTGTGCTCCGTCAACAGCGCCGGCGACGCGTTGATCGCCGTCGCGCTGGCCGGCACGGTGTTCTTCGGCATGCCCATGGACGAGGCCAGGGGGCGAGTCGCGCTCTATCTGCTCGTCACGATGGCGCCCTTCGCCCTCGTCGCCCCGCTGGTCGGGCCGGCGCTCGACCACATGCGGTCAGCTCGCCGGATCGCCATCGCCGGCACGATGCTGGCGCGCGGCCTGCTGTGCTGGGGCATGGCGGGCGCGGCCACCAACAACGATCCCCTCACGCTGCTGCCGTCGGCGTTCGGCGCGCTCGTGCTGTCCAAGGCGTTCGGGGTGTCCAGGAGTGCCGTCACGCCGCGGGTGCTGCCCCCGCAGATATCCCTGGTCACGGCCAACGCCAGGGCCACATTCGCCGGGCTGATCGCGGCTTCGGTGGTCGCGCCGATCGCGGCCGGGGTGGCCGCGTTGTTCGGCCCCGGCTGGATCCTGCGCGCCGGTACGTTCGTCTTCTTCGCCGGAGCGATCTTGGGCCTGCGGCTGCCCGCCCACATCGACGCCGACGAGACAGAGGGCTCGCCGGCCAAGGCGCACAAGGGCCGCTGGCGTACGTTGCTGCGGGTCGGGCCGGCGGTCAGCGAGGCGATGCGCGCCAACGCCGCGCTGCGCGCCTTCTCCGGGTTTCTCATCCTCTACCTGGCCTTCGTGCTGCGGACGAAGGGGTTCAGCTCGGTTTCGGGCAATGTGGCGCTCGGCCTGCTGGTGGCCGCGGCGGGCGCCGGCGGTCTGGCCGGCACCGCGGTCGGCGCGGCGGTGAAGACGCGGGCGCCGCACCTCATGCTGTACGGAACGCTCGCGATGGCGACCGGCATCACCGTCGTCTGCGCCGTGTTCTTCAGTCTCTGGGCCGCGCTCGTCGTGGCGTTCGTCGGCGGCTTCGGGCAGTCGCTCGGCAAGCTCAGTCTGGACGCGGTCGTGCAACGCAGGATCGGCGAAGAGATCCGCTCTTCCACCTTTGCCGTCTCCGAGACCATCCACCAGCTGGTATGGGTGATCGGCGGCCTGATCGGGCTCGGCGCATCGCTCATCGCCGACGGCCGCGTCGCGTTCGGGATCGTCGGCGCGGTGTTGGCGGCTACGCTCGTCGCGCTCCTGTCGGGCCGGGCGCGGCGCCGCGGGCGGCCGGCCGAACGGCCGGCGGCTACGCGCGACGGCCCGTCGGCGGCGAAGCCGGGCGGGGAACCGTCGGTGGCGAGCGATACGTCCTGAGCGCAGAACCTGGCGCCTGAGCGCAGAACCCGGGGTCAGTGGTCCAGATCGTCGGCGACGGCGCGCAGCACGGCGGCGATCTTGCGCGCGTCGCGCGACTCTGGGTGCTTGCCGCGCCGGTAGGTCGTGGAGATCCCGTCGAGCAGCTTGATGAGGTCCTCGACGAGGATCACCATCTCGTCTGGCTTCTTGCGCTTGGCCCGAGAGACGGACGGCGGGGCGTCGAGCACGTGCACTTGCATGGCCTGCTGGCCACGGCGGCCCTCGATGACCCCAAATTCCACCCGCTGGCCCGATTTGAGGGCGGTCACATCACTGGGCAGCGCGGAGGAATGCACGAAGACCTCACCGCCGTCGTCACGGGTGAGGAAGCCGAAGCCCTTGTCGGCGTCATACCACTTGACCTTGCCACTGGGCACGGGTGACCTCATCTTGCTCGTCGCTGGAATGCGTCTCAAGGCTAGTGCCTCGGGGCGATGGGTTGAACAGCGATCACGATCACTTATGGGGCACGCCGAGCCGATCCGGATGGGAGCCATTGGGGCTTGGGTAGGAGCCGAGCCAGTCCGGAAAGGCGAGCAGGTCGGGCAGCACGAAATCGGCGCCAT
>CALAED010000821.1 GCA_937891035.1 uncultured Thermomonosporaceae bacterium
AACCGGCCGCCGCGCATCCAGCCGCTCGCGCGGCGGCCGGAGGTGAGCGTGCCGACGGCGCCGGACCGGCCGCGAGGGCTGCGCTTCCCCCTCGCCATGGTGGTCATTCCGCTGATCGCCGCCGCCGTCCTCTTCGCGTTCCTGCCCGGTTCTCCCTACTATCTGATCTTTCTTGCGCTGTCCCCCGTGATGGCGGTGGGTCACTTCATCACCGAGCGGCGCGGCGGGCACAAGGAGTACAAGGAGAAGCTGGGCGCTTATGAGGCCGAGCTGGCCGCGGCGAAGGATCGCCTGGCCGAACTGGCCACCGCGGAGGAACGGGCGGAGCGGGCGGCGTTCCCCGACCCGGCCGCCGTGGTCCGCATCGCGACCGCGCCGGGTGGCAGGCTGTTCGAGCGCCGCCCGAGCGACCCGGACTTCCTGTGGCTGCGCGCCGGGCTCGTCGACCGTCCGGCGCACATCCGGCTCACCGGGCCCGGTGCCGACACCCTCGCCCCGCCGACCGTCCATGCCGTACCGGTCCCCATCGACCTGACGGCGGCGGGCATCGTGGGCATCGCCGGCCCGCGGCCGGCGACCCTGGCGACCGCCCGCGCACTGCTCGCCCAGGCCGCGACCCTGCACGCGCCGCACGACCTCGGCATCGCGCTGATCACCGGTACGGACGCAGCGGCGGAGTGGGAGTGGCTGAGCTGGCTGCCCCATACCCTCCCGCACCGCCCCGATCTCGCGTGCCGGCGCATGCTGGCCACCGAGCTGGCCCAGGCGGAGGCACGGATCGCCGAGCTCGGCCGCATCGTCGCCGACCGACGCGGTGAGCAGCGGGCCGGCCTGCGCGAGGCGGCCCCGATCGGCCGCCGGCTGCTCGTCGTCCTCGACGGCGCGCGGCGGCTGCGCGGGTTGCCCGGCCTGGCCGACCTGCTCGCCGACGGCCCGGGCGTCGGGGTGTACGCGCTGTGCCTGGACGCCGCGGAGGCGAGCCTGCCGGACGAATGCCAGGCCACCGTGGTGGTCACCAGCTCGTCCGGAACCCGGGTACGGGTCAGCCGGCCGGACCGGGACCCCGACGAGGACGTCCTGGCCGATGGCCTGCCGTCCGCGGCCGCCGCCGAGCTGGCGCGGGTGCTCACGCCGATCCGGGTGCTCGGCGCGCGGTTCGGCGACGACGAGGGGCTGCCCGAAGCAGTGCGCTACCTGGATCTCACAGACGTGGGGGCCGACCCGAGTCCCGACGACATCGCCAAGCACTGGGCGGCGTTGCCCGGCGGCCGCAGCACCAAGGCGGTGCTCGGCGTGGGTCCCGCCGGTCCGATCGAGGTCGATCTGCGCAGGGACGGCCCGCACGCGCTGGTGGCCGGCACCAGCGGCGCGGGGAAGTCGGAGCTGCTGCAGACCCTCGTCGCCGCGCTGGCGCTCGGCAACCCGCCGGACGCGCTCAACATCGTGCTCGTCGACTACAAGGGCGGCAGCGCGTTCGCCGAATGCCGGGACCTGCCGCATTGCGTCGGCCTCGTCACCGATCTTGACGGGCACCTCGTGGGCCGCGCCCTCGCGTCGCTGTCCGCCGAGCTGCGGCGCCGGGAGGCGGTCCTCGCCGCGGCCGGCGCCAAGGACATCGAGGACTACTGGGCCCTCACCGGCGGCCGGGATGGCCAGGATGTCCCCCCGCGGGTCGGGCTGCCCAGGCTCGTCATCGTCATCGACGAGTTCGCGTCGCTGGTCGAAGAGGTGCCGGAGTTCGTCACCGGGGTGGTCGGCATCGGCATGCGAGGGCGCAGCCTCGGGGTACACGTGGTGCTCGCCACCCAACGACCGGGCGGCGTGGTCAACGCCGAACTGCGGGCGAACGTCAACCTGCGGATCTGTCTCCGCGTCACCAGCGCCAACGAGAGCACCGACGTCATCGACGTGCCCGACGCGGCGCGGATCTCCCGGCATCACCCCGGGCGGGCGCACCTTCGTACCGGGCACAGCGACCTCGCGCTGCTGCAGTGTGCCCGGGTCGGCTGGCCGCGCACGCAGTCCGCCGCCGGCCCGGCCGCCGATCCGGCGGGATCCGGTCGTGTCGTCTTGCGGCCGCGCCGCGTGACGGAGCTCGGCGGCCCGGGGCCGGCCGGCCGCGATCGGTCCGAATCCGACGTGGGCCACGACGGCGACACGGATCTGACGGTCCTCGTCGCCGCCATCCGGGCGGCGGCCGAGCGGCTCGACGTTCGCGCGCCGGCCAGCCCGTGGCTCCCGCCGCTTCCCGAGCACGTGACGCTCGCCGAGGTGGACTCGGCGGCGCACCACGCGGTCGCCGATGCGGCCGTCGACTCGCCGGTCGCGGTCCCGATCGGGCTCGCCGACCACCCGGGACGGCAGGCACAGCACGCCTTCGTGCTCGACCTCGAACGGTCCTGCCCGGTGGCCGTGGCGGGCATGGCACGCAGCGGACGGTCGACCGCGTTGCGCAGCCTCGCCGCCGCGCTCGCGGCGCGCACCAGCCCGGCCGACGTCCACATCTACGCCCTGGACTTCGGTAGCCGTACGCTCGCCTCGCTGGCCGCCCTGCCGCACTGCGGCGCGTGGGTGGATGCCGACGAGCCCGATCGCGCCGAACGGCTGCTGGCCCTGCTCACCACCGAGGTGGCGCGCCGCCAGCGGCTGCTCGCCGCGGGCGGATACGGGTCGTTGCGGGAGCAGCGCGCCGCGGTCGCGCCCGCCGACCGGCCGGCCTACGTAGTGGTGCTCGTCGACCAGTACGAGACGTTCCTGGCCCGGCATTCGGAAACCGACGGCGGACGGTTGGTCGAGACGTTCGAGAGCCTGCTGCGCCGCGGTCCGGCGGTGGGCATCCTGCCGGTGATCGCGACCGACCGATCCGGATTCGGTCATCGGCTCGCCAGCGCGGTGGCCACCAGACTCGTGCTGCGCCAGACCGAGGCCGACCAGGTCGCGGCCTTCGGCCTGCACCCCAGGGAGGTACCGCGCCACATGCCGCCGGGACGTGCGGTCGCCGTGCCGGGCGCGGTGGAACTGCAGGTGGCGCTGCTCGACCCCGATCCGGACGGGGCCGCGCAGACGGCCGCGGTCGAGCGGCTCGGCGCGCTGCTCACCACGCGCTGGGACGGCCTGGACCCGGCCGTCGCGCCGCACCGGGTCGACCCGCTTCCCCAATCCATCACCATGACCGAGCTGGCCGCACTACGGGTGCGCGCCCGGCCGAGCGGCCCCGCGGTGTGCACGGTCGGCGCGGGCGGCGACCACCTCGCGCCCATCGACCTCGACATAGCGGACGCCGGCGCCACCCTGCTCGTCTCCGGCCCGCCCCGATCCGGGCGGAGCTCGGCGCTGACCGCCATCGCCACCTCGCTCGCGGGACGGACGACCGGGCGGCTGCCGCTGATCGCCGTGTGCCCGCGGCCATCGCCGCTGCGCGACCTCGCGGGTCTGCCCGGAGTGGCCGACGTCGTGTCCGGGCCGGATATCGGCCCCGACCTCGAGGACGCGCTCGCGGCGGCGCACGGCCCCGTAGCGATCATGGTCGACGATGCCGAGTTGCTCGCCGACGACAGGGCGGCCGGCCCGCTCGAACGCTTGGCCAGGACGGCCAGGGACGAGGGCAACATCATCGTCGCCGCCGGCACCACCGAGGATCTGCTCGTGCAGCGCTACCGGGGCTGGCTGCCGTTGATCAGACGCGGCCGGTGCGGTGTCCTGCTCAATCCGGGTTCGCACGTGGACGGCGAGGTTTTCGACCTCAGGTTGCCCCGCTCGACCCGCGGTGGCTGGCCGCCGGGCCGAGGTCTGCTCGTCTCGCGGGGTGAGGCGACTCCGATCCAGGTACCGCTCTGCGACGTCACAGAAGGGGGCAGAGCGGCAAGAGTTGGCCATGAGCACAGTGAGTCATGACATGGCTCGGTATCGTACGGAGGCGGAAGTGGCGGGCCCCGCGCTGCCGTGGGGCGGTGACGACGCGTCGGCGGTGACCATGGCCCTTGAGGGCGACTCCGACTCGGACGGGATGGACACGATCGCGCCGCCCGGGCCGGCTCCCGGCACCCCGCTGGGCAGCCTGTACGTCCTGGACAGCGTGATCGGCGGTGGTGCCACCGGCCGGGTCTGGCGGGGCCGGCGCCGCGCGGACGACGCTCCCGTCGCGGTGAAGGTGCTCCGCGGAGACTTCGCCGGCGACCCGGACGCGGTGGTCCGGTTCCTCCGGCAACGCACTGTCCTGCACGCCCTTGACCACCCCCATTTGGTGCGGGTGCGCGATCTGGTCGCCGAAGGCGACGTGCTGGCCATCGTGATGGACCTGGTCGACGGAGAGGACCTGCGGCGTCTGCTCGCCCGGCGGGCGCTGCGCGCCGACCAGCGGCTCACCGTTCTCGGTCAGGTCGCCGGCGCGCTCGCGGCCGTCCATGTCGCCGGCGTGGTGCACCGGGACGTCAAGCCCGAGAACGTGCTCGTCACCTGGCGGCGCGCGAAACCGTTCGGGCTGTTGACCGACTTCGGGATCGCCAGAGTCGCCGACGGGACCCAGCTGACCAAGACGTCGCAGTTAATCGGCACGCCCGCCTACGTCGCGCCCGAACTCGTCGCCGGGCGCCCGGCCGCGCCGCCGGCCGACGTGTACGCGCTCGGCGTCGCCTTGTATGAGGTGCTGACCGGACAGCGCCCGTTCCGGGCGGAGCATTCTGCGGCGTTGCTGCGCGCCCATCTGGAGCGCCAGCCCGCTCGGCCGCCCGGCCTGCCGGACCGGCTCTGGGAGCTGCTGCGGGGCTGTCTGGCCAAGGAGCCGGCCGACCGGCCGGTCGCAGCGGATGTCGCGGCGGATCTCCTGGTGCTGGGCGAGGCGGGCCAGACACCGCCGGAACCGATCCCGCCTCCCCCTCCCTTCCCGCCCGCGGCGTGGTCCGCACCCGGGCCGCCCGTTTCGCCACGGGCGACGGCCTTTTCACGGCCCACGTCCGCCTCACCCGCGGCGTCCCCGGCATCGCCGACGCCGTCCTCGGCCCCGCCGTCCTCGGCCCAGCCGGAGCCGGCCACACCGGAGCCGGCCACACCGGAGCCGGCCACACCGGCACCCGAGCACGGTTCCGGCGGTGCGGGCATCATGGCGGCCCAGCTCACCACAGGTGCGACCCGGCCGGCCGCGCCGCCGCCCCCGCCGGCACCGGCGCGGCGGCGCCGCGTCCCGCGGCTCCCCTGGGTGCTCGCGATCGCGGCCTGCGTCCTGGTCGGCACCGGCGCGGGTCTGTGGTTCGGCCGGCCGGACGGATCACCGCCGGCCGGCCAGCGCCCCGGTCCTGCCCCGGTGCGTTACCACGCCTATTACCTGCCGCTGACCGCGACCAGCCCGCGGCCCGGCACGATCCGGCTGCACTTCTCCGACGCGGCCGGCATGACGGGCTTTCAGTACTACATCGTGTTCCGCGACCAGGAACTGATCGCCCGCCCCCCGGCCGGCCAGGCCCCGCCGTTCGTCGCCGCCGGGGTGGACCGCGAGACCAAGCACTGCTGGATGGTGGCCGCGCTGCTGGAAACCGAGCGGCCGCCGCCGGCGACGCCCGCCAAGCCGGCCTGCACGGCGGCCGACGGCCAACTCACGGAGGACTGATGAGCCACTCCCCTGCCCAGCTCGACGCCCAGCCACTCGACGCCCAGCCAGGCGCGGACGCAGCGGCGGAAGATCCCGCAGCCTATTTCGCGGCCACCTATCACGCGGTCCTCGGCAACGTCGAGCGCGCGCTGTGCGGCAAGCCGCAGGTGGCACGGCTGGCGCTTACCTGCCTGTTCGCCGGCGGGCACCTGCTCATCGAGGACGTCCCCGGAGTCGGCAAGACCACGTTGGCCAAGGCGATCGCGCATTCGCTGGACGCGAGCTGGCATCGCGTCCAGTTCACGCCCGACCTGCTGCCGAGCGACATCACCGGGACCACCGTCTACGACCAGCGGTCCGGCGTGTTCGACTTCCGGCCGGGGCCGGTGTTCGCGCACGTCGTGCTCGCCGACGAGATCAACCGCGCCTCACCCAAGACCCAGGCGGCGCTGCTCGAGGTCATGGAGGAGCGCCAGGTGACCACCGACGGCCAGACCCATGAGGTGCCCCAGCCCTTCATTGTGATCGCCACGCAGAACCCGATCGACCTGGCGGGCACCTACCAGCTACCGGAGGCGCAGCTGGACCGGTTCCTGCTGCGGATCGGCGTCGGCTACCCCGACCTGGCCGCCGAGCGGCGAATGCTGACGGGCCGGGCGGCGACCGGCGCGCCGCCCGCGCTCAGCGCCGTCGCCTCCGTCGACCAGGTGGCCTGGATGGCCCGATACACCGCCAGGATCCATGTCACGCCGTCGGTCGCCGAGTACATCGCGCAGCTCGCGCACGCCACCCGGGACCGCGCGGAGCTGCGGCTCGGCGCGAGCCCGCGGGGCAGTCTCGCGCTGTTGCGCGCGGCGCAGTCCTGGGCGGCCGGCGAGGGCCGCGGCTACGTCGTCCCCGATGACGTGAAGGCGGTCGCCGCGCCGGTGCTGACGCACCGGCTGCTGCTCGACCCGGAGGCGGAGATCCGCGGCGTGCGCGCCGAGCAGGTGCTCGCCGAGGTGCTGCGCGCGGTGCCCGTCCCTGCTCCGGCCGAATCGACGGCGGCCGACTAGATGATCATCGACTCGGCCGACGTGGGCGCGTCAACCGCGTCCAGCGCGTCGCCACCGGCTCGGCGGG
>CALAED010000822.1 GCA_937891035.1 uncultured Thermomonosporaceae bacterium
TCGTCGTGGTCATCGGAGCGTTGGTTGGGGACGGCAGGGACGTACGGCGCGTGATCGTCGCATGCGGAGTATGGCTGGCTTATGTGCTTCCGCTCCCTTGGTGGGGGACACGCCTTATCGGCCCTGATAATGACGTTATCTCCAGGTTTGTTGGGCGGATTATCCAGAGTTCGTATGGACTCGGCGCGATTGCCCTGATTCTTGTGTTGGGATGCTGGTTGACCATGCGTCTAAGGATCAGTTCCGGCCATGACCAGGGGGGAAACCAGCATCGACGGCCTCGGGTGGGTACTCTCGATCCGTGATTCTCATGACGCTGGCCCTCGCCGGCGCCATCGCGGGGGTGGCCGGATTCGCGATCGCCCTGGTCGCACACAACCGCGTCGGCCAGGTCGTCCAGGAGTGCGCCGACATTTTGCGCCGGCAGCTCCAGGTGACCAACGGCACGGCTGACGGCCAGGCTCTGCGCGACCTGGCCATCGTGCGCTACGACGCGCTGAAGGAGATGTCCGGTCAGCTGTCGTTCTCCATGGCGCTGATCAACGGCGAGGGCGACGGTGTGGTCCTCACCTCCATCAACGGACGCTCGGAGACCCGGACGTACGCCAAGATCGTCCGCGCCGGGTACGGCCGGCACCTGTCCCCGGAAGAAGAGCAGGCGCTGCGTGCCGCGCGGCTCGGCAAGGGTCCGTCGGTGAGCATGGACGATCCGCTGCCGGACTTCGGCCACCGCCGCGACCTCGAGAACGGCGACTTCGGGCACAGCGACTCGACAACGACGTCGGCTTGATCGTGCACCGCGTAGGCTGAGTGCCTATGCCGGACCGCTACGCCTTCCTCGGCCCGCAGGGCACCTTCACCGAGGCCGCCCTGCGCACGCTGCCCTACGCCGCCGACGGCGACTACCTGCCCTTTTCCACGGTCACCGCGGTGCTCGACGCGGTCCGCCAGGGCGAGGCCGACGTCGCCTTGGTCGCGCTGGAGAACTCGGTCGAGGGCTCGGTGCCCACGACGCTGGACGAACTCGCGACGGGCGAGCCGCTCCAGATCGTGGACGAGGTCCACCTGCCCGTGTCGTTCGCCCTGCTCGTCCGGCCGGGGACGACGCTCGACCAGATCAAGACGGTGGCCAGCCATCCGCACGCCCAGCCGCAGTGCCGTCGCTGGCTGGCCGCCAACGTGCCCGACGCCGAATGGCGCGCGGCCACATCCAACGCGGAGGCGGCGCAGCACGTCGCCGACGGGCACTACGACGCGGCGCTGGCCGGCTCGTTCGCCGCGGCGCGCTATGGGCTCACCGCGCTCGTGTCCGACATTCATGACGTGGCCGACGCCATGACCCGCTTCGTCGCGCTGCGCCTGCCCTGTGCGCCGTCCGCGCCCACCGGCGCGGACAAGACGACGATCGTGGCGTTCATCGCCGACGACCATCCCGGCGCGCTGCTGGAAATCCTGACCGAGTTCGCGGTGCGCGGGGTCAACCTGACGTTCATCCAGTCCCGGCCCACCGGCGACGGGCTCGGCCGCTACCTGTTTTGGATCGACTGCGAGGGCCACGTCAGCGAGGCGCGCGTGGGTGAGGCGCTGACCGGGCTGCGCCGCGTCTGCACCGGGGTGCGCTTCCTCGGCAGCTATCCGCGGGCCGACGAGGTGCGTCCGCAGATCCGGCGCGGCACGCGCGACGAAGACTTCACCGCGGCCGAGGCCTGGCTGCGTACCATCCGCACCGGCCTGCCCGCCGACGGCAAGTGAGAGCCGGCGGCGCCGGTGTGCCGCTGACCGCGTGGCGTACCGTCGCGCCGACCGCGGGGCGCTGACCGAGCGGGTAATGAGCGCGCGGGTAATGAGCGCGCGGACGACTGGGTCGCACCGGTAGCCTCGACTCTGTGATCGACCTGCGAGCTCTTCGAGAAGATCCGGACCGGCTGCGCGCCTCGCAGCGCGCCCGCGGCGAGGACGAGGCCGTCGTCGCCCGGCTGCTCGACCTCGACGAGCGGCGGCGCTCCGCGCTGACCGGCTTCGAGCAGCTGCGCGCCGAGCAAAGGAGCGTCGGCAAGTCGGTCTCCAAGGCGACGGGCGACGAACGACAGGCCCTGCTCGACCGGGCCAAAGACCTGGCCCAGCAGGTCAAGAACGCCGACGCCGAGGCCTCGCGGCTGGAGGAGGAGCTGCAGACGCTCCTCAAGTCGGTCCCCAACGTCGTCGAAGCCGACACGCCGCCCGGCGGCGAGCAGGACTATGTCGTCCTCGAGCACGTCGGCGAGCCGCCCGCTTTCGACTTCACGCCGCGCGATCACCTGGAGCTGGGCGAGCTGATCGGCGCGATCGACACCGAGCGCGGCGCCAAGGTCTCCGGAGCCAGGTTCTACTTCCTGACCGGGGTGGGGGCGCAGTTGCAGCTGGCCCTGCTCAATCTCGCCATGGAGCAGGCGCTCGCGGCCGGGTTCACGCCGATGTACCCGCCCGTGCTGGTGCGGCCCGAGGCGATGGAGGGCACCGGCTTCCTCGGCGCGCACGCGCCCGAGGTCTATCACCTGCCCCAAGACGAGCTCTACCTCGTCGGTACGTCCGAGGTGCCGCTCGCGGCTTACCACATGAACGAGATCGTGACCGAGCTGCCGCGGCGGTACGTCGGTTGGTCGTCGTGCTTTCGGCGCGAGGCCGGGTCGTACGGCAAGGACACGCGCGGCATCATCCGGGTCCATCAGTTCGACAAGGTCGAGATGTTCTCCTATTGCCACCCCGACGAGTCGCACGAGGAGCATCTGCGCCTGTTGAATTGGGAAAAGGAAATGCTCGCCAAGGTCGAGTTGCCGTACCGGGTGATCGACGTGGCGGCCGGCGACCTCGGCGCCAGCGCCGCCCGCAAGTACGACTGCGAGGCCTGGGTGCCCACCCAGGGCACTTACCGCGAGCTGACGTCGACGTCGAACTGCACCGAGTTCCAGGCGCGCCGGCTGAACGTGCGGTTCAAGGACGATGGGGCGGGCGGCCGGAACCGGCCGGTCGCGACGCTCAACGGCACCCTCGCCACCACCCGCTGGATCGTCGCGATCCTGGAAAACCACCAGCAGGCCGACGGCTCGGTTCGGGTGCCGGCGGCGCTGCGCAAGTACCTCGGCCGGGACGTCCTCACCCCGGTGGCGGGCTGAGCGGCGCCCGGGGGAGTGCCAGGTCGTCCGTCGGGACGGTGATTCCGCCTGGACGGGCCGTTCCGTCTGGAACGGTCGGTCCGGTGACGGTCAGTCCGTGGGGACGGCGGCGGACGACACGATCTCATCGGCGAGCGGGGCGACCATGCCGATGATTTCGGTAATCGTTGCCTCTGGCACTCCCGCCGCGCGCAGCGAATCGGTGAGATG
The DNA here is from genome assembly GCA_937891035.1 of uncultured Thermomonosporaceae bacterium. Lineage (GTDB taxonomy): Bacteria > Actinomycetota > Actinomycetes > Streptosporangiales > Streptosporangiaceae > CALAED01. Next base: position 3,363 of record CALAED010000822.1, read on the forward strand.
GCCGGCGACCAGTTCGAAATGTTCCTGTTGGATCCCGCGGCCGACGTGAGCCCGTCGCATGGCGGCGCCTTGGTAGATCATGGGGCCGCCGAGCACCTGGCCGAAGAACTCGACCTGCCTGCCCTTCAGCCTGGGCATCGGAGCGCCGGCGAAGAATCCCGCCAGCCGTCCATCGGCCAAAATGCGATCGTAAAGGTCGTCGACCACGGCCACGAGCGCGGCCTCACCGCCGATCGACTCGTAGATGTTCGGCTCGGTCGACTTGGTCGGCTCGCTCATCCGGCCTGATCACCTGCCTCTTGGCCCCCGCGTCTCCGGTCGTGCGGAGGTTCAGCATATCGACAGGGACTTTACCTGGCGATAAGCGCGTTGTAAGGCATCCGCTGCGTCCCGCTTACACAGCATGATCGGGATGGTGAGGGCGGTCACAGGGCGCGGGCGGGTGATCAAGGGCGCCTCCTGAGGGACACTAGAGGTGATATGTCGCAACCCACCCCTCAGCTCGTGGCCACTGACCTCGACGGC
>CALAED010000823.1 GCA_937891035.1 uncultured Thermomonosporaceae bacterium
CTCGACGCCGCCGGCGTCATCTACCTGTTCGTCTACGGCCGCGTACCGGAGGCGGGCAGGTCGATGTCCTCGATCATCACCTGGACTCGCAGCCCGGGGTCGACCCGCCGCACCGCCGCGTGCACGTCGGCGGCGACCTGGGGCAGCGGCGGCCCGTACCGGGCGACCACGGCGACCCTCACGTCGTCGCCGCGGACCGCCACCCCCCGTACGAGCCGGCCGGGCAGGTAGGTGGCCACCGGGCCGGCGGCCAACCGGGCGACAGCGGAACACCCGCGCACCGCGGCGGCGACCGCGTCTGCCAGCCGCTCCACCTGGTCCTCGCCCTGGGACGCCCCGCTCCCACGCTGCGGAGGCCCGGCCGCATCCTGGAAAGCCCCGGGTGCGTCAGCCGCAGGCGAGGGCCGGTCCTTTCGGCGTTGCCGCGACGGTGGCGTCATTGGACGCGTGACTCGCTCTGCTCTTCGGCCTCCTCGCCGGGCAGGTGGATGTCACCGACGGTGACGTTGATCTCGGTCACCTCGAGGCCGCACATCTTCTCCACCGCGCTGATCACGTTGCGCCGGATGCCGGCGGCCAGATCGGGGATGGAGACCCCGTAATCGACGATCACGTCGAGGTCGACGGCGGCCTGCCGTTCGCCCACCTCGACGCTGACGCCCTGGGTGATGCTCTGGTCGGTTCCCCCCGGAAGGCGTTCGCGAACCGCCCCGAAGGTGCGGGCCAGCCCGGCACCCATCGCGTACACGCCGGGCACATCACGGGTCGCCACCCCGACGATCTTGGCGACGACCGTATCCGCGATCGACGTCCTGCCCTGCTCCCCGACCAGTTCACCGCCCCGGGCGGTCCCCGGCTGGGCGGTGGCCTGTTCCTTCCCAGCCTTCTCATTCGGCTGCGTAGTCATGAAATGTCCCCCCATCCTCGGGCCTCCGACGGGTACGAACGCGTCGTCCGGTCGCTGATGCCGCGAGTTCCGTGCCGGCCGCCATCGGCCGGGTACTAGGGGAAGATGCGGACATATGGTGATTCCTCACGCAGCGGGCATGGTGATCTGCATCACATCGCCGGCGGTGGTCAGGGGCAGCGGGCGCCATGACCGAGCCAGTGGACGACCCAGCGCTGGTGCTCCGCGCCCGCGCGGGGGACACCACGGCCTTCGAACAACTGGTCCGCCGCCATTCCGGCCCGGTCTATCGCATCGCATTGCGCATCACCGCAGAGCCCGAAGCCGCCCGAGACGCCGCCCAGGAAGCCTTCATCATCGCCTGGCGCCGGCTGCGTGAGATCCGTGCCGAGCAGGCATTCGCGGTATGGCTGTCCCGTGTCGCCACCACATGTGCGCTGCGCGCGGCGCGCCCGCAATCCTCGTGGGTCGACATCGAGACCTCGCTCGCCGCGGCGTCGCCGACCGGCGATCCCCAGCAGCAACTGCTGGCCGCTGACCTGCTCGCCGCGCTCAAGCGGGCCTTGAAACGACTCACTCCCCAGCAGCGAGCGTGCTGGGTGCTCAGAGAGCTGGAAGGCTTGTCATATGACCAGATCGCCGAGGTCATCGGGAGCAAACCGGCCGCTGTCCGCGGCCGCATCCATCGTGCCCGCACCAGGCTCGCCAAGGAGCTGAGGCCATGGCGATGACCGATGACTCTGAGTCGCTGGCCTGCGGCCGCCGGCGCGACACCCTCTACGACCACCTCGCCGCCGACGCTCTCGACGAGCACGAGCTCAGCTGCCCGCACTGTCGGCGGGCCGCCGCCGACCTTGCCCCCGTGCACCGGGCCACCGTCTTGCTGCGCGACGAGCCGGCCGACCCGCCTGCCGGCTTCGTCGAGGTCCTCATGGCCCGGATCCGGGCCGAAGCCCGCCGCCGCCATCGCCTGCCGCTGCCCGCCGACCCCCCGATGCGGCTGTCCATCAGCGAGCATGCGGCCGCCGCCGTCCTGGCCATCGCGGCCGACGAAGTCTCCGGCGTGACGGTACGAGGGTGCCGCTTCCCCGATCCAGACGACCCTACTCACGTGGAGATCGCCATCGCCCTGAGCTACGCCACGCCCGCGCCCCAGACCGCCGAACGCGTCCGCCGCCGAATCCGCACAGCCGCGCGGAATCACCTCGGGCTCGACCTGCGGACCATTGACATCACCGTCGAGGATCTGCGCACCTAAAGCTCGCACCGGCGTACCCGGTCCGTTCCGACGCGGCGTCGCGTAGCGTGCGGGACGTGACCGATGACACCGCACCCGACAGGCTGCCGCTGCTCGCGGCCGCCGAGCTGACCGCCGGGCAACGCGCGGTCTATGAGGCGATCGGCTCCTCCCGCGGGCGTGCCGACGGCGGCCGGCCGCGGCCGCCGCTGCGCTGGATCGACGACGACGGCCGGCTGCTCGGCCCGTTCAACGCGATGCTCTACAGCCCTCAGGTCGGGCTGCCGCTGCAGGAACTCGGCGCCGCCCTCAGGTTCCGCACCGCCTTCACCGCCCGGGAGCGCGAGCTCGCCACGCTCGCGGTCGCGGCGCACCAGCGCTCGGACTACGAGTGGTACGCACACGAGCGGATAGGCCGCGGGGCCGGGCTTACGGAGGACGAACTGGCCGCGCTGCGGGCCGGCCGGCGGCCCGCGCTCGCCGATCCAAGGGAGCGCGTCGTCTATGACGTGGCCAGGACGCTCGCGGTGGCGGGGGACCTCGATGACGCGCACTACGCCGAGGCCGTCGCGGCCCTCGGCCGGCCGCTTCTGGTGGAGCTGGTGACGCTGGTCGGCTACTACGCGGCGCTCGCGCTGCAGCTACGCGTGTTCCGGGTCGGGTCGCCCCCCGGCGAGCCCCCGGTCGAGTGGGACCCGGCGCAGGCGGCACCGTGACCGGTTCGCCGCCGCTGGCCGACGACTTCGTCAACGGCGGTGTCTCGTACCGGCCGGCCGGACCCTGCGCGAACTCGTGCCGCGCAGGGACACCGAGCTGACCGCTTTGCCGTGGGTGGGCCGGCGCGCCACCTCCAAGATCGCCCGCGCTGCCGACCTCGGCTCCGGTCGCTTATCGCCGCGGTGGTGCGGAGGCTTCAGAAGGCCGCGGCGCGGTCGAGGTCGGCGGGCAGCTGACCGGCCGCCGTTTTGTCGAGGAGGAACAGCGTGCGCTGACGGCCGCGGGCGCCGGCCGACGGCACCTGCACCGGGCCGGCGTCGGACAGCGCCATGCGCACCGCCGTGGCCTTCGCGGCGCCCGCCGCGATGATCCACACCTCACGTGCCGTCCGTATCGACGGCAGAGTCAGCGTCAACCGGGTCGGCGGCGGCTTGGGGGCGCCGCGGACCGCCACAACGGCGCGCTCGTCGTACAGCGCCGGCATGCCGGGAAACAGCGAGGCGACGTGCGTGTCGGGCCCGAGCCCGAGCATGAGGATGTCGAACGAGGGCACCACGCCGTGGTCGTCGGGCCGGGTCGCCGCGCGAAGGGCCGCGGCGTAGCGTTCGGCGGCCGCCTCGGGGTTGTCGCCGTCCGGTCCGTCGGCGGCCGGCATCGGATGCACCCGGGCGGGGTCGACCTCCACGTGGTCGAGCAGCGCTGAGCGGGCGCCGGTCTCGTTGCGGTCGGGATGGCCGGCCGGCAGGAAGCGTTCGTCACCCCACCAGATGTCAAGGGCCCGCCAGTCGACGGCGTCCCTGACCGGGGTGGCGGCCAGCTCGGTCAGCACGGCGGTGCCGATGCCGCCGCCGGTCAACACCAGCTGGGCCGAGCCCCGCGCGGCCTGCACGTCCACCAGTCGCGTGACCAGCCGGGCGGCGACCACCTGGGCCAGCAGCGTCTGGTCGCGATGCACCATGACCACGGGCGCGGTCATGGCTTCGCCCGCTGCTGCGCCCGGCCGCCGGATCGCCCGCCGGACCGGCCGGTGCCGCCGCCGCCACTAGATGCGCGCGCCCGCTGCTGCGGCCGGTCGGGCGTCCGCACCGCGGCCTGATCGCGGGCGAAGCGGGCGGCGGTCTCCTGATAGACCTCGTCGGGGTCGAGGCGGCGCAGCTCCTCGGCGAGCAGCTCGGGCATCGGCCGGCGGTGCAGCGCCACCTGCCGGTCGGGCTGGCCGGGCCGCGACAGCGTGGCGACCCGCCCATCGGGACGGGTCACCTGGATGTCGCCTTCGGTGGTGGTGAGCCGCACCCCGGTGAGACCGGGCCCGCTCGACGTGGTGCGCCGAGCCGGCACGCCCAGCCGGATCGAGAGCCACGCCGCCAGCAGCTCTGCGCTCGGGCTGTCCGGCTCGGCGGCGACCTCGGCCGAGGTGATCTCGCCATGGGGCTGATCGAGCGAAGCGGCCAGGAGCGTGCGCCACGGGGTCAGCCGGGTCCAAGAGAAGTCGGTGTCGCCCGGCTTGTGCGAGGCGGCCAGCACGGCCAGGGTCCGCATCCGGTCCGCGCCCGCGTACGCGTCGGTCACGCGGCGCTGGCCGAGGGAGCCGAGCGGGTCGAGGCTCGGCACGTCCGGCGGCTGGCCCGGCCACCAGGTGACCACCGGTGTGTCGGGCACCAGCAGCGGGGTGACGACCGAGTCGGCGTGCCCGGCGAGCGGCCCGTACATCCGCAGCAGCACGGTCTCACCCGGGCCGGTCTCACCGATCCGGATCTCCGCGTCGAGTCGCGACGAGCCGCCCCGCGGATCGCGTGAGATGACCGTGAGGACGCGACAGGGATGCTCTCTGGCCACCTCGGTGGCCGCCCGCACGGCGTCGTACTGGGCCGACTCGTCGGTGACGATGATCAGTGTGAGCACCATCCCGACGGCCGGCCCGCCCATCCGGTGGCGGGCCTCCATGAGCGCCTTTTGGATGCGCCGCGTCGTGGTATCCGCAAGATCGATATTCATGATTAGAGGCGCCTCCACGCCCGTCCGTCGCGGGCCATGAGCTGGTCGGCCGAGGCGGGGCCGTATCCGCCCGCGCGGTAGGGCTCTGGCTTGCCGTGCTTGGACCAGTACTCCTCGATCGGGTCGAGGATCTCCCAGGACAGCTCGACCTCCTCCTGCCGGGGGAACAGCGGCGGATCGCCGAT
>CALAED010000824.1 GCA_937891035.1 uncultured Thermomonosporaceae bacterium
GAATCCCGGTTCGACGGTCATCAGCAGCAGCATGTCGATCTCGCCGAGCAGGTCCGCGTACGGCTCCACCGGCGTGACCGGGTTGAGCGCCAGGCCGGCCCGCGCCCCCGCCGCCCGGATCGTGCGCAGCGTGCGCACCGGCGCGGTGGCCGCCTCGACGTGGATCGTGACGTTGCCGACGCCGATCTCCGCGTACTCCGGCGCCCACCGATCGGGATCTTCGATCATGAGATGGCAGTCGAGGGGCAGCGTGCTGTGCTTGAGCAGCGACTCAACCACCGGGATCCCGATCGTCAGGTTGGGCACGAAGTGGTTGTCCATCACGTCGACGTGCACCCAGTCGGCGGCGGCGGCGACGGCACCGACCTCGTCGGCGAGCCGAGCGTAGTCGGCGGACAGGATGCTGGGCGAGATCTGTACGGCCATGGTGAAGTCGAGTCTAGAAGCGCCCCGCCGGCAGCGCGTCTTGAGAGTGCCTGGTCGAGCGCTTCGGGTCCCGGGTCGCCAAGCCCAGCCGGACGAACGCCTCGGGGGCGCCCGCGGTCAGCCACCCGCCGGCCACGGCGCAGGTGGCGAAGATGCCGGCCGAGGTGTCGCCGGCGAGCCATCCGGCCAGCAGGATCACCCCGACGCCGCCGGCGCCGATCGGCACCCGGGCGATCCGCCGCCACGGCGTCCCGCCGGGCTCGAACCAGCCGCGCCTCGCCAGCAACGACGCGCCGGCGATGACGCCGCACAAGGTGCCGGTGACGGCGGCACCGTCGACGAGCGTGATCGGGCCGACGCTGCCCCCCGCGCTCTCGATGGCCCGCGCCCAGGTGACGGGCCACCGCCAGGACCGCAACTCGGCGACGGCCACCGCTGTCGGCACGAGGAAGGCCAGCGAGCCGGCCAGGCTGAGGCCCAGCTGGACCCTGAGCCGCCGGTTCTGCCACCAGGGCACCACCACGGGCTCAAGCACGCGGGCGGCGACCAACAACGCGGCGCCGATCAGCCAGCCGGCGAGCACCTGGCCGGCGGAGTGCACTCCGAGGTAGACCCGAGAGACGCCGATCAATCCGACCACCGCGCCGATGCCGGCCCAGATCGCGATCGTGCTGCCCGGCCGCGGCGCCCCCGCGCGGTGCGCCAGACGCACGGCCAGCATGCCAAGCAGCCCGTAAGCGACGGCCGCGCTCTGGGCATGCCCCGACGGCATGCCGAACGTGGCCAACGGCTCGTGCGCGGTGATCTCGGGGTCGGTCCAGTACGGCCGGGGCGCGTGGATCTCGATCTTGAGGAACACGTTGAGCGCGCCGCTCATGATCACCACGACCACCGCCCCAGCGCCGGCCCGCGGGCTGACGCACCAGAACACGACGACGAGCACCGGCACATAGCACCCTGCGCCGCCGATGAACGACATGACCTGCATGAAGTCGGTCATCGAGGCTCCAGGCCGTTCGGCGCCGCCGTCGAGACGTCCATAGCCCAGGTCATGCCCGCCGCACCGAGGTCGCTATCCGGCAGTTGGCCCATCGCCGCCCGAGCGACGCTGGAGGAGGGCGAGGAAGATCGCGTCCGTGCCGTGGCGATGCGGCCAAAACTGTGCGTACGGCCCTTCGCCGAGCCCTGTCAAGTCGCCGGCCGCCGCCACGGCGGCGAGCGCGGCCGGCGCGTCGAGCCGGATCACATCGGCGCGGTCGCGCAGCACGTCGTCGACCACGGCCGTGGTCTCGGCCACATGCGGCGAGCAGGTGACGTACGCGACCAGGCCCCCCGGCCGTACCGCCGCCAGCGCGGCGGCCAGCAGCCGGCGCTGCGGCGGGCCCAGCTCGACGACCGTCTTCGGCGAACGGCGCCAGCGCGCCTCCGGGCGGCGGCGCAGCGCCCCGAGCCCCGTGCATGGCACGTCGACGAGGACCCGGTCGAAGGCGCCGGGACGCCAGGCGGGGACCGTGGCGTCGGCGATCACGACCTCGGCCCGGTCGCCGGCGGTCCGGCGGACCAGCCCGGCCCGGTGCGGCTGAAGATCGCAGGCGAGCAGCCGGGCGCCGCGCCGGCCGGCGATGGCCGCCAGCAGGCCCGCCTTGCCGCCGGGCCCGGCGCACAGGTCGAGCCAGCGGGCGTCCGGCCCGGCCAGCGGCGCCTCGGCCAAGGCGAGGGCGACGAGCTGACTGGCCTCGTCCTGCACCGCTGCGCGCCCGTCCGCAACCGCCGGGATGGCGGCGGGATCGCCCTCGGACAGGTATGCGGCGTACGGCGAGTAGCGCGCCGGCTCGGTGCCGGGCAGGTCGGCGTGGGTGGCCCGGCCCGGCTTGGCGAGCAGCGTGACACGGGGACGGTCGTTGTCGGCCGCCAGCAGCCGCTCGAGCTCTTCACTTTCGCCAAGCCCATCGTGCTCGGCGCGCCCGGCCGACTCGACGCGCGCGTTCCCCCGCTCGGCGGGCCCGGCCGGCCCGGCCGGCTCGGCGGGCCCGGCGCGACCTGTGCCGAGCGCGTCGCGCAGCGCGGCGACGACCCACCGCGGGTGACTGTAGGTCACCGACAGCCTGCCGAGCTCATCGGCCGGCGCGATGATCTCCAGCCACGCGTCGAGGTCGCGGGTGGCCACCTTGCGGAGCACCGCGTTGGCGAACTTGGCCTGCCCCGGCCCGGCGACCGAACGGGCCAGCTCCACGGTCGTCGCCACCGCGGCGTGCGGCGGGATCCGGG
>CALAED010000825.1 GCA_937891035.1 uncultured Thermomonosporaceae bacterium
GCCCGCATGACCCAGGCGGAGCTCCGCGAGCTGGCGAGCAACCAAACCACGACCGATCTACCCACGGCCGCCCGCGCCTGGGGGATCAGCAAGAAGACCGCCTACGCGATGTTCCACGCCGGTGAGTTGCCGTTCCCCGCCTATCAGCTCATCCGATCCATTCGCGTGCCTACGCAGCCGCTCGTTCGCATGCTCCTCGGCGACGAGGCCCAGGCAAGCCGCACGACGGCCCCGCTGCGCGCAGTCAGGACCTGAACGCAAAGACCCCGACCTGATGCAACCAGGCCGGGGCCGGGCGCCGGGAGGGTGCCCGAACACCGAATGTACGGGAGGGGAATCGCGTGACCACCAAGACTTCCCGGCGGGCCATCGATGATGCGGAGCCCAAAAGACGATCGCCAGCCGGGGGCAGCTTCAATCTCCGTGACCTCGTCCGCGACGTCACCGCCAGCAGCCCAGCTACCGACCCCGGCTCGCTAGCCGATGAGGTCGCCCGCCGGATCCCCGCCGAGCACCGCGACGTAGCGCTGCGCGCGATGCTGCGCGGTTACGTCCGCGAGTTCATCACTCAGGACCGCATGACCCACACCGACCCCCCGGCGCGGGCGCCGAAGCCGACCAACGGCGGCCGGTCGTGGAAACGGGACGGCATCCGCGATGCCTGGCGAAAGCGCCTCCAGGATCGCCTCCACGTCGCTGCTGACGCGTCGGCGTGGAAGTTCCTCGGCGACTGCGGTTACGACGATCTCACGTTCGCCGCGCTGGAGCGGCGTACTGCCGCCGAGCGGACCCTCAGCAAGGCGGAGGAGTACGAGGCGCTGGCGGACCTGCTCAAGGAGCACGGTGTCGAGACGGTTCGTGAGCTTCCGGCCGAGGTGCTGGCCTCCCGTCTTGACGGGGGTGACACCGAATGACCATCGAGACCACCCGGCCGACCAGGACGCCCTCGACATCCATGGCAAGGACGTTGGCCGGGTCACAAACCCCCGCCCCGGTCAGTGCAGGATCAGCGCCCATCGTCGTAGCGCCGGGGCGGGATCGGACAGCCCCGCAGTCCATTCACCCGTCGAGGCCCATAGGTGTTGCGGCTGTGGGGCCACAGACAGGCCGGGACCACTCAGGCAGCAACACCCAGGTACGGGGCGTCCCGGCCGTAGACCTCCCCGGCGACCAGGGAGGACACGACACCCACCCCACGGACGTCGCCGGGGCAGAGGGTCGGCCAGCGGCCAATGTCCCACCAGCGCTCATACGAGATGCGTCTCTGGCCGACCCGTTCCTCGCCCTCGCCGCCGACGTTGTCGACGACCTCGAAAAAGTCCGCATCGCCAACGAGAACCGGCTCCGTCAACTCACCCGCACCGCGACCGACGCCGACGGTGAAGAACGCGGATTCGGGCTCACCGCCGACCACCCCGACGTCGCCCGTCTCGCCGCCCTCGTCGACATGCTGGCCGACGCCGAACACAAGGCGGTGCTCAACCTTCAGCGCCTCCTGCGCCAGCACCCGCTGGGACCGTGGATCAAGACGCAGGTGGGGCTCGGCGAGAAGCAGGCCGCCCGGCTGCTCGCCACGATCGGCGACCCGTATTGGAACACTCTGCATGATCGCCCGCGCACCGTGTCGGAGTTGTGGGCGTACTGCGGCTACCACGTGATCAAGCTTCCCGCTGGCCATAACCTGGGCGACTTCCACGGCAACTCCGCCAGCGGGACCGACTCCGCCGCCGACCAGAAGGTCGTCGACATCCAGACACATGGCGTCGGTGGGGAGCAGACCGGCCACCTCGACCACCAGCCGCGCGAAGCCCAGGAAGGCGACGTCGGGGTGGCCGCCAAACGGGCGCGCGGCCAGCGCGCGAACTGGTCCGCCACGGCCAAGATGCGGGCCTACCTGATCGCCGAGTCGTGCATCAAACAGCGGTCATCGCCCTACCGCAAGGTCTACGACGACACCCGCCACAAGTACGTTGAGGCGACCCACGCCGTCCCGTGCGTCCGCTGCGGACCGAAGAACAAACCCGCGCCCGAAGGGTCGCCGCTGAGCGACGGCCACAAGCACGCCCGCGCCCTCCGCGCCGTCGCCAAGGCCGTCCTCAAAGACCTGTGGCGCGAAGCTCGCCGCATCCACATCGGAGGTGCGGCCTGATGCGCTGGCACCGCGACCCCTACAAGAACCAGCAGTCCGGTCCGTCCGTCGAGTCGAAAACCGAGGCGCCACCCGCCCCGCCGGAGCAGACGACCCCACCGGCTGAGCCGGAGCGCGAGGCAGCGGTCGACGAGGAGCCGGACGACCAGATGGCCCGCCCGGATCCGGACGATGACCGCGTCCGCCACGCCGCCCGCTGGGCCGACATCGTCAGCGCCTATACCCCTCGCCCGCCGAATGTCCGGCCTGAGACCACCCTGTCTATGCGCCCGGACCCCTTCCAGCCGCCCGCGCGAGATGTCGTCCCGGCGCCGCCGATCCCCGAGCCGCCGCACTGCAACGGCACCCACGGCCCCGGCGCCTGCCAGTGGTGCGACGCGCTCGCCGGCGTGGTCACCGCCCTGCGCCACCAAGAAGACCGGCAGTGTCGCCTCGATGAGCGGCAGCGCGAGCTGGATGAACGGCTGGCCCGCGTCGAGGCGGCCCTGGCCGCCCGTGAGGCAGGCACCCAATGAGCACCGCCGCCCACACGATCGACCTCCTCGCCGCGCTCAAGCGTGAGCTTCTCAAGGTACGCGCCGAGCAGCTCGCCGAACTCTGGACCGCCGGTGGCCTGCCGGACACCGCGCTCGCCGGCCTGCTCGCCGACGCCCGCCCCGACCTGGCGCCGGACGACCGCATGGGCCTGTGGACCGACTACGTCGACGCGCTGGATGAGTGGCGGG
>CALAED010000826.1 GCA_937891035.1 uncultured Thermomonosporaceae bacterium
CGTCGGTCATGCCGGCCGGCTCGAACCGCATGTTGGTGAACTTCTCCACCCACGTTTCGAGCGGCACACCGTACTGGAGGCTGATGGAGATCGCCATGGAGAAGGCGTCCATCACGCCGGCCAGCGTCGAGCCTTGCTTGCCGAGTTTGAGGAAGACCTCGCCGACGCCGTCGTCGGGGTAAGAGGAGGCGGTCATGTAGCCCTCGGCGCCCGCCACCGAGAACCGGGTGACCGTCGCGGGGCGCTGCTTGGGCAGCCGCCGGCGCACCGGACGCACTTCGGCCGGGGCCGCGGCGGCCTCGGGCTTGTTGTCCTCGTCGGCGTCCTTCTTCTTGGCCGCCGACAGCGGCTGGCCGACCTTGCAGTTGTCGCGGTAGACGGCGAGCGCTTTGAGGCCCAGCCGCCAGCCCTCGAAGTAGACCTTCTCGATGTCCTCGACGGTGGCCGACTCCGGGACGTTCACGGTCTTGCTGATGGACCCGGACAGGAACGGCTGGACCGCGGCCATCATGCGGACGTGGCCCATTGGGCTGATGGACCGCTCGCCCATCGCGCAATCGAAGACCTCGTAATGCTCGGGGCGCAGCCCCGGCGCGTCCACCACGTGCCCGTGGTCGGCGATGTACTCGACGATCGCCTCGATCCGCTCCTGCTGGTAGCCGAGCTTCTTGAGGGCCGCAGGCACGGTGTTGTTGACGATTTGCATCGACCCGCCGCCGACCAGCTTCTTGAACTTCACCAGCGCCAGATCCGGCTCGATGCCCGTGGTGTCGCAGTCCATCATGAGCCCAATAGTGCCCGTAGGCGCGAGTAGCGAGGCTTGTCCGTTTCTGTACCCATTTCGGTCGCCGAGCTTCAGGCACTGCTGCCATTCCTTGGTGGCGGCGGCGTGGATGTCGGTGTCCATCGTCTCGATAGTGCGGATCTCATCGTTGGCATGCGCGTGCTTGCGCATGACCCGCTTGTGGCCGGAGGCGTTGCGGGCGTACCCCTCGTACGGACCGACCGCGGCGGCCAACTCGGCCGAGCGCCGGTAGGCCGCCCCAGTCATCAGGGACGTGATCGCCGCCGCGATCGCCCGGCCGCCGTCGGAGTCGTAGGCGTGGCCGGTCGCCATGAGCAGCGCGCCCAGGTTGGCGTAGCCGATGCCCAGCTGGCGGTAGGCCCGGGTGTTTTCCGCGATCTTGTCCGTGGGGAAGTCCGCGAAGGTGATGGAAATGTCCATCGCGGTGATGATGAGCTCGGTCAGCTTGACGAACCGCTCGATGTCGAAGCCGCCGTCCTCGCGCAGGAACTTCATCAGGTTGATGGACGCCAAATTGCACGAGGAGTTGTCAAGAGACAAATACTCCGAGCACGGATTACTTGCGGTGATACGCCCCGATTCGGGGTTGGTGTGCCAATCGTTAATGGTGTCGTCGTACTGAATCCCAGGGTCGGCACACGCCCACGCCGCCTGCGCCATCTGCCGGAACAGGTCCTTGGCCTTAATGGTCTCGATGACCTCACCGGTCCGGCGGGCGCGCAGCTGGAACTCGCCGTCGGCCTCGACCGCGCGCATGAACTCGTCGGAGACGCGGACCGAGTTGTTGGCGTTTTGGTATTGGACGCTGACGATGTCCTTGCCGCCGAGGTCCATGTCGAAGCCGGCGTCGCGCAGCGCGCGGATCTTGTCCTCCTCGCGCGCCTTGGTCTCGATGAACTCCTCGATGTCGGGGTGGTCGACGTCGAGGACGACCATCTTGGCGGCCCTGCGGGTGGCGCCACCCGACTTGATCGTGCCCGCCGAGGCGTCGGCACCGCGCATGAACGACACGGGCCCGCTTGCCGTGCCGCCCGAGGAGAGAAGCTCTTTGCTGGATCGAATCCGGGACAGGTTAACGCCGGACCCGGACCCCCCCTTGAAGATGATTCCCTCCTCCTTATACCACTCCAAAATGGACTCCATCGTGTCATCCACCGACAAGATGAAGCAGTTGTGGACTCGGAGGTTTCCCGCGAGGAATTCCCCGCTCTCAGTCTGAATGTCGTAGACATCCATCGGGCCGAGATCTTCAATCCGCGCTATCTCTAGCCGTTTGGTGGCGCGTGCCGGCTGCCCGCTTTGTTCGAAACTCCTGTGCAGCTCGTCGGCCTTGAGCGGATCGATGAAGCCGATCTCGTCCGCGAAGATGCGCCGATCGCCCGCCGCCTGGATGCGGAGGGTCCAGCAGCCGTGCCGACTAGAACGGGCGTCATTCTTGAAGCCCACCCGCGCGTAGATACCGAAGCGAAGCAGCAGCGCCTGCAGGCCACGGATCAGCCGCTCCGAGATCATGTCGATCTCGACCACCGTCGACCGGTCTCGCGCCGACACACGTCCCTCGGCCTCGAAAACGCTCCGGAGATAGGCGGCGACGATCGGAAGTGGCGCGGTGTAGAGCCGGCCGGGCACCTCCATGTCCACACCGCGTGCCGAAAGCCCCCACTTGGCGACAAAGTCGTCGAGAGCGACTCCATCAAGGTGCGTACGGCCAGCGGACTGCAGCCGGCCGGCCAGCCCGGCCTCCGCCATCTCCCGCGAGGTGATTTCGGCTTCGCCGAACGAATCGCGCCGATGCCACTCCAGCTTGTCGCCGACCCGTAGCTCGCCGGCGGGCACGAACCGCCCACTCGCCGCGTCGCTCGAACGCCAGACGAGATGGTCGGCGGTGACGTCGAGCGTGTACCCGGCCTCGGTGTGGATCCGCAGCACGTCTTTGATGCCGTTGGCCTTGGTGGCGAGGATGCGGGTCACGCCATATGCGTCATAGACCTTGGTGCCCACCGCGTCGTCATCGACCAGCTTGCCGATCGGGATCAGTCCCGCCGGGGTGCTGACCAGCGAGTCGTACGGGAGACACGCGGAGACCTGCTGCGGAGAGCTGGTGCCGACGTTGAACCAGACGGGGGAGTTGAAGGCGAAGATCTGGTGAATGAGGGCGTACTTGAGCTCGTGCTCGAAGATCTCGGCGTCCTCGTCGGTGGCGAAGTAGCCCTCCTCGCGGCCCGTGGCGAGGTAGACCTGCACCACCCGGTCGACGAGCTGGCGCAGACTCCACTCGCGCTGTGGGGTGCCGACCGCGCCGCGGAAGTACTTGGACGTGACGATGTTGGTCGCGTTGGCGGACCAAGAATCGGGGAACTCGACGCCGCGCTGCTCGAAGTTGACCGACCCGTCGCGCCAGTTCGTCATGACGACGTCGCGGCGCTCCCAGGTCACCTCGTCATAGGGGTGGACGCCCGGCGTGGTGAAGATGCGCCGCATCTTCAGGCCCCTGCGGCCGCTCGCCGCGCCGCGCCGCGTGCCCTTGCCGCGTCCGGCCGCCGAGTTGCTGACCGTCTCCGTCATGACCTCCCCCTCCTGGGGCCCGCGTAAGTAGGCCCGTTAACCATGGATTACCCGCTCCGGCCCGCGGGCCCGAGCATCTGGTCCGCCGCGCCGTCAGCCCTCGGGCTGGCCCTGGGACCGCAGCGATTGGATCTCTTTTTCGAAGTCCTCAAGCGACTCGAAGCCCCGGTAGACCGAGGCGAATCGCAAGTAGGCGACCTCGTCGAGCTCGCGCAGCGGGCCCAAGATCGCCAGACCGATCTCGTGTGAGGGCACCTCTGCGTTGCCCGTCGCCCGGATCGTCTCCTCGACCCGCTGGCCGAGCTGGGCCAGCGCGTCCTCGTCAACGGGCCGGCCCTGGCAGGCCCTGCGAACCCCGGCGATGATCTTTTCCCGGGAGAACGGCTCGGTGACGCCGCAGCGCTTGGCCACCATCTGAAGCACGCTCTCTTGGGTGGTGA
>CALAED010000827.1 GCA_937891035.1 uncultured Thermomonosporaceae bacterium
CCGCCGGTGGCGCCGCCCGCTTCGCCGGAGGCCGCGTACAGCACCCGCCGGAAGGTGTCGGTCAGGTCGCGCTCGAACTCCTCCTCCGGTGCGCCGGGCCGCTGGAAATAGGCCATGTAGAAGCCATCGCCGAGCACTTCGCGCATCGTGGCCACCGGCGGCCGCGATGAGCGCGGCCGATGCGGCACGCTCAGCGCGACGACGCCGTGGATCAGGTCCGGGCGCAGCAGCGCGGCATGCCAGGCGACCGGGGCTCCCCAATCATGGCCGACCACGACGGCGCGTTCCTCGCCCAGCGCGGCGATCAGCCCGACGACGTCGCCGACGGTGTGCAGGATGGTGTACGCGGGCACCTCCGCCGGGCCGCCCGTACGGCAGTATCCGCGCTGGTCGGGGGCGACCACGCGATAGCCGGCCGCGGCGATGACGGGTAGCTGGTGCCGCCAGGAGTACCAGCACTCGGGAAAGCCGTGCAGCAACAGCACCAGCGGGCCGGCGCCCGCCTCGGCGATGTGCATGCGCAGGCCGTTGACGTCGACGAAGCGGTGCGAGATCTCGCTCATGGTTCCTCTCTTCCCTGCGGCGGGTTTCGCGCTGCTCCCCCGGGTTGTCGCCGGACCGGCGCGGACACGGTCAGGCGGACACGGTCAGGCGGACACGGTGGGGCGGACACGGTCAGGCGGACTCAGCCGGTGCGCGGGCGGGCCCAGGTGAGCAGTTCGTCCGCCGGCAGGGCGTTGACGATCCGGTCGGCCGCCACCCCGCACTGAGCCGCGCGATCGCACCCGAACGGCTGCCAGTCCAGCTGTCCGGGCGCGTGGGCGTCGGAGTCGATCGCGAACCGGCAGCCGGCCTCGAGCGCGAGCCGCAGCAGTCGCTTGGGCGGATCGAGGCGTTCGGGACGCGAGTTGATCTCGACGGCGACGCCGTACGCGGCGCAGGCGTCGAAGACGAGCGCCGCGTCGAACTCCGACTCGGGCCGCAATCCGCCCCGCCGGCCGCCCGCCTTCACGATGCGGCCGGTGCAGTGTCCGAGGACGTTCACCCGCGGGTTGGCGATCGCGGCCACCATCCGCTTGGTCATGTCGACGAGCGGCATCCTGAGCTGGGAATGCACGCTGGCGACCACGATGTCGAGCCGGTCGAGCAACTCGGCGTCCTGGTCGAGCGTGCCGTCCTCGAGGATGTCGACCTCGATGCCGGTGAGGACGCGGAACGGGGCCAGCTCCTCGTTCAGCTCGGCGACGATGTCGAGTTGCGCGCGCAGCCGGTCGGCGGACAGCCCGTTCGCCACCCTCAGCCGGGGCGAGTGGTCGGTGAGCGCGATATAGGAATGGCCGAGCGACCGCGCCGACTCGGCCATCTCCTTGATCGGGGAGCCGCCGTCGCTCCAGTCGGAGTGCGTGTGCAGATCGCCCCGCAGAGCGGTGCGAAGCTCGGCGGCGGCCGCGTCGAGGGACTGGTCGGCGGTGGCCTCCAAGCGGCGCAAATAGGTCGGAACGTCACCATTCAGCGACTCTTCAATGACCAGAGCGGTCACCTTGCCGATACCTGGAAGTGAGGTGAGGGTGCCGGCACGGACATGCTCCGTCAGCGTTTCCCCAGGCATTCCCGCGACGAGATCCGCGGCCTTCCTGAAGGTCCGCACGCGATAGGTCGCCTCGTGCGCTCGCTCGAGCAAGAAGGCGATCCGGCGCAGCGCCTCGACAGGATCCATGTCCCGACGGTACCGAGCAGCGCCGGTGCGCGCGGCGACCGGGCGCTGATACCCGGCGCCCGGCGGCCGCGGCGAGGAGACGTAGCTGGTCCCGCCTGAAGATGACGCCGGGATGGCAGGCTTGGGGGGTGCAGGAGACCTCGAATGACGCGGCCGTACGCGCCGAGACCACCAAGCGGATCGAGCAGACCATGGGAGAGCTCGGCACCGCGGCGATGGCGCGCATGGAAGACAAGCTCCCGTGGTTCCGCCGCATGACGGCCGAGAACCGGTCGTGGATCGGTCTCGTCGCCCAGGCGGGCATCGCCGCGTTCGTCGAGTGGTTCAAGAACGAAGAAAAGCCGCGGCCCGCCATCGCCGGCGAGGTGTTCGGCACCGCTCCACGCGAGCTCATGCGGGCCGTACGGCTGCAGCAGACCGTCGAGATGGTCCGCGTCATCATCGAGGTGGTCGAGTCCAGGGTTCCCGAGTTGGCCGCACCCGGCGGTGAGACCCAGCTGCGCGAGGCCGTGCTGCGTTACACCAGGGAGGTCGCCTTCGGCGCCGCCCAGGTCTATGCCAGGGCGGCGGAGAGCCGCGGCGCCTGGGACGCCAGGCTCGAGGCGCTCATCGTCGACTCGGTGCTGCGCGGCGAGGTCGACGACGGCATGCACTCGTGGGCCTCGGCGCTCGGCTGGGCGGCGACGCCGGTGGTGGTGCTCGCCGGGCAGACGCCAGAAGAGGACGCCGAGGCGATCGTCGACGAGATCCGCGTCGTGGCCCGGCGCGCCCAGCTCGACGTGCTCGCCGGCGTGCAGGCCAGCCGCCTCATCGTGATCGTCGGCGGGATGCGGGAAGACCCGCTGGTGGCGGCCAGGCAGCTTGCGGGGAAGTTCGGCCCCGGCCAGGTCGTGGTGGGTACGCGGGTCGCCGACCTGTACAGCTCGAGCGCGTCCGCGCAGGCGGCGCTCGCCGGCTTGCGGGCGGCGCGCGGCTGGCCCGACGCGCCGCGTCCCGTCCTGGCCACCGACCTGCTGCCGGAACGCGCGCTGGACGGCGACGCGCACGCCCGGCGTTATCTCGTCGACGAGGTGTACGCGCCGCTGCGCGCGGCCGGGGCCCCGCTGCTCGACACGCTGACGACCTACCTCGAACAAGGCTCGTCGCTTGAGGCGACCGCGCGCCTGCTGTTCGTGCACCCCAACACGGTGCGGTACCGGCTGCGGCGGGTGACCGAGCTCACCGGCTACCCTCCGGCGGACGGGCGGGCCGCCTTCACCTTGCGGATCGCTCTTGTCCTCGGCCGCTTCGAAAGCCCTCCAGACGGTCGCTAGAGCCTGGCGTAAGTTCGGCATTACTCAGGTAACGCGGTTGAAACAAGGTTTATACGCGTCCTACAAAGGGTTGCCGTCGAACTTCGTGCGCGTCCGCACCTATATATCGGACCCCTACAGGGCAGTGTGGGGACTGTGCTTGTCATCGCCGCGCCCGGCCAGGGCGCCCAAAAACCGGGGTTCCTGCAGCCGTGGCTCCAGCTGCCCGGGTTCGCCGACCGCCTGACCTGGTGGTCCGCGGTCACCGGGCTCGACCTCGTGCGCTACGGCACGACGGCTGACGAGGCGGAGATCCGCGACACCGCGGTGGCGCAGCCGTTGCTCGTCGCCGCCGCGCGCGCGGCCGCCGCCGAGCTGGCGGTCACTCCCGACGGCGCGGCCGGACACGGTGTTGTCGCGGCCGGGCACAGTGTCGGTGAGCTGGCCGCGGCGGCGCTCGCCGGCGTGCTGTCCAGCGAGACCGCGCTGGTCTTCGTACGGGAGCGCGGCCGGGCGATGGCCGGCGCCGCCGCGGTGACCGAAACGGGCATGACGGCGGTGCTCGGCGGCCGGGCCGATGACGTGCTTGCCGCCATCGCCAAGCATGACCTCACGCCCGCCAACATCAACGGCGCCGGACAGATCGTGGCGGCGGGCACCTTGCCGCAACTCGCCGCGTTCGCCGACGACCCGCCGGCCGGCGCGCGGCTGCGGTCGCTCCAGGTCGCGGGGGCGTTCCACACCGACCACATGCTTCCCGCCGTCGACGCGCTGCGGCGGCTCGTGCCCGGCATGCCCATCGCCGACCCGCGGACGCGGCTGCTGTCCAACGGCGACGGGGGAGTCGTCACCTCCGGCACCGAATACGTGGCTCACCTCGTCGACCAGATCAGCCGGCCGGTCCGCTGGGACGCCTGCATGTCAACCATGGCCGAGCTCGGCGTGACCGCGCTCATTGAGCTGCCCCCGGCGGGCACGCTGGTGAACCTCGCGAAACGCGCGCTGCCCGATGTCGAGCGGGTCGCGCTGAAAACCCCCGACGATCTCGAGCAGGCCCGCGAACTGATCCGCGCGCACAGCGGCCAGGCACAGGAGGGCAACACGTGAGCGATTCACCGGCCTGCCGCGCGAGCGGGCGGCATACATCCGGCAGGTTCCGTACGCGCGGAGCCGACGGCGCTCGACCCGGGCCTGCGGACCCGAAGGCGAGCGGAGGACGCGCATGACATCCTTCACCCTGCCCACGGGCGCGTCGGGCGCCCGCATCGTCGCGTTCGGGCACTACCAGCCGGCCAAGGTGGTCACCAACGACGACCTGGCGCAGCACGTCGACACCACCGACGAATGGATCCGCAGCCGGGTCGGCATCGCCGAACGGCGGATCGCCGCGCCCGAGGAGACCGTGGCCGACATGTCGGTGCAGGCCGGCGGCAAAGCGCTGGCGGCCGGCGGGGTGTCGCCCGATGACGTCGACCTCGTCATCGTGGCGACCTGCACGCCGGAGTCCACTATTCCCAACGTCTCCGCGAGCGTCGCCCACCGGCTCGGCATCTCCGCCCCCGGCGCGTTCGACGTCAACGCCGCCTGCGCCGGCTTTTGCTACGCGCTCGCCACGGCCTCAGACGCGATCCGCAGCGGGTCGGCGCGCAACGTGCTCGTGATCGGCGCGGAGAAACTCTCCCAATGGGTCGACTGGACCGACCGGGCGACCTGCATCATCTTCGCCGACGGCGCGGGCGCGGCGGTCGTCACCGGGGCCGACGACCCCTGCATCGGGCCGGTCGTGTGGGGAAGCACGGGCGGGCACGCCGACAAGAT
>CALAED010000828.1 GCA_937891035.1 uncultured Thermomonosporaceae bacterium
GTCCTCGGGATGATGACCTTGGTCCCCGAAGTCCTGTTGCTGGTGATCCCGCCGTTCGTGGCAGGGCTGGGCCTCTTCCTGATCTCGCTGCCCGCGCTGGCGCGCCGGCAGCGGGCGTTCATCCTGGCCGACGAGGACACGGTGGAGACGGTCACCACCGTGGTCACCGGGCTGCGTGACATCGTCGCCTGCGGCGCCGAAGAACGGGTGGGCGCCGCCGCCGACCGGCAGGTGGCGCAGCAGGCGGCGACGGGCCGGGCACTCGCCAAGGTCACGGCCGTCCGTACGCTGTCGCTCGCGGTCGGGGGCTGGCTCCCCGTGGTGACCGTGCTGGCCGGGGCCCCGTGGCTGCTGAGCAACGGAGCCAGCGCCGGCGTGATCGTCGGCACGCTCGCCTACATCACGCAGTCCCTCACCCCGGCGCTTACCGGGTTGGTCGAGGGCCTCGGGGTCAGCGGAGTGCGGCTGGCCGTCTCGCTCGACCGGATACTCGACGCCGGGGATGCCGCGCCGGACCCGCGGCCGCCACAGGGCACCCCGATTCCGCCCGGCCGGGCGCGCGTGGAGCTGCAGGGCGTGACCTTCGCCTACGGTGCGCACGCGGAGCCGGTGATCGCGGATCTCGACCTGATCGTGCCCGACGGCGATCACCTCGCCGTGGTGGGGCCGAGCGGCATCGGGAAATCCACCCTGGCGGCACTGATCAGCGGTCTGCTCGCGCCGGGTGAAGGAAAGGTCCTGGTCGGCGGGGCGCCGGCCGGCCACATCGACCCGGCCGACCGCGTATTGATTCCCCAGGAGGCGTACGTATTCCGCGGCTCGCTGCGGGACAACCTGACCTACCTTGCCGACACCGGCGCGCAGTCGAAGACGTCGCAACGCGCGATCGAGGACGCCGCGTCGGCGGTGGGCATGACAGAGCTCGTGCGCCGCCTGGACGGCTACTCCGCCGAGCTCGATCCGACCGCGCTTTCCGCCGGCGAACGGCAACTGATCGCTCTGGTCCGGGCCTACCTCTCCGCGGCCCGCCTGGTCATCCTCGACGAGGCCACCTGCCATCTGGACCCGGCGGCCGAGGCACGCGCAGAGGAGGCGTTCGCCCGCCGCGGCGGGACGCTCATCGTGATCGCGCACCGCATCTCCTCGGCGTCGCGGGCGCGGCGAGTCCTGCTCATGGACGGCACGCGGGTCCTGCTCGGCACGCATGAGGAACTGATCACAGCCGCACCGCTCTACGCCGACCTGGTGGGCCATTGGGAACCGCCCGCCATCGACCAGCAACGGGAGTACGTGTCATGAAGGTGCCCGCCATCGACTATCCACCGGCTGAGCGCCAGGCCGTCGCGGACGTCCTCCATGGCCAGCGCGTATCCGACCCTTACCGTTGGCTGGAGGACCCGGCCGGTCCGCAAACTCGCGAATGGCTGGCCGCCCAGGATGACCTGTGGCGACGCCATGCCACCGCACTGACGTGCCGGGAGTCGCTGCGCGCCAAGGCGGTCGAGTTCGCCGCCGCCGGCATGATCACCACGCCGCTGTGGCGCGGCGACCGCCGGTTCTTCATGCGCCGCGTCGCCGGACAGGAGCACGCGGTCCTGTACGTGGCCCGGGGTGCCGAATCCGCGGATGTCCTCGTGGATCCGACGGCGCTCGACCCGAGCGGGCTGACGACGCTCGATTCCTGGCAGCCCGATCTCGAGGGCGGTCTGCTGGCTTACCAGCTGTCCCGGCGCGGAGACGAGCAATCGGAGCTCTACGTCCTGGACGTCGACACCGGACGGTTGATCGACGGCCCGATCGATCGCTGCCGCTATTCCCCGGTGGGCTGGCTGCCGGGCGGGAAGGCGTTCTACTACGTCCGATCGGCCGGGCCGCGCGTCCCATCTCAACGCGTCTACCTGCATCGGGTGGGCACTCCCGCGGCCAACGACGTCCTGATCGCCGAAGCGGACGGCGACGATGTCATCTCATACGGTCTCCAGACCAGCCCGGACGGACGCTGGCTCGTGATCTCGGCGTCCCCCGGTATTGCGCCGCGCAACGACCTGCGGCTGGCGGACCTGTCCGGCTCCACGCCGGAGTCGCCGGAGTGGCGGGTCATCCAGGAGGGCGT
>CALAED010000829.1 GCA_937891035.1 uncultured Thermomonosporaceae bacterium
TCCACCACCCGCCGCTGGTCCTCGGTCGGCCCGCCGTTGCCCAGGTTGTACGAGGTCGCCGCGTTGGGGTCCCCGTCGCGCGAGAGCCGCAGGAAGTAGCGCGGACCGTACGGGCCGGTCGTCGTGATCGCCCAGTCCTTGATCGAGCGGGTGAAGTGGTCGGCGGTGGCCCGGTAGAGGCGGGCCCGGGCCGCGTCGCCGTTGCGGTCGGCCAGCTCGGCCCCGGCCACCAAGCCGGCGATCTGCGCGGCGATCGTGGACGGCGAGAAGCCCGACTGCTCCTCCCACCGCTCGACGCCGAACGCCGGGCCGTGCGCGACGAGGAAGTCGGCCGCCCGGCGCACGCTGTCCCAGCGACCGCCGAGCCCGGACTGGTACGCCATCAAGATCGGATAGGCGGTCTCGTCGAGTTGGTCGCCACCCGAGTCGGGCGCCGGCTTGCCGTTGATCAGCGAGTTGCGCGGCATCCGTCCGTCGGGCAGCTGCTGCCGGTCCAGCAGGAACGCCGCGGTGGCGCGCGCCGTGGCGAGGTCACCGGCGACAAGCAGCCCGGTGAACGCCTCGTACAGGTCGCGGGAGAACACCTCGCGGTAGGAGCCGAAGTAGACCGGCCGGCCGCCGGGTAGGTCGGCGGCGCTGACCGCCTGCCCCCAAGGGCTCGCGAGCGAGGCCACGATGGCCCCGGGGAACGTCTTGTCCTCGCTGGCCTTGATCACATTGGCCGACAGGTAGTAGGCGTCCTTGCCGCCGCCGGGCGGCGGGGCGGCCAGCTTCCTGTCGTAGGCCAGCCAGCCCGCCGTATAGTCGGCGAGCGTCGCGGCGAACGGACGGTGTGCCGCCGCGTGCCCGGTCGCGATCGCCTGCCGGCGCGTCCGGCCGAAGCCGAGCGCGAACGTGGTCACGCCGCCCGCGAGCGGCAGCCGCGCGGTCGCCACGACGTTCCCGCCCGGCGCTCCGTCGAACGCGGTCAGCCGCCGGTCGGCGTCCAGCATCGTCAGGCCGTCGCCGGCCGTCCCGGCGAACCCCACGCTCGCCTCCGGCAGCGGGCGCGCGGCGGTCAGCGCGAGGTGCGTCGGTCGCGCGTAGTCGCGGTTCGCCGCGTTGGTCGTGGTGTTCTCGTCGGAGACGACGGGCACGCCGCCCGCGACCGTCCCGGTGTCGGCGCCGCCGTTGACCTCGCCGCCGCCCCCGTTTCCGCCGACGTTCGCGTCCAGCCGTACGTACAGGCGAAGGTCGCCGCCGCCCACCAGCCGGGTGCGGACCACCACCGCGTCGCGGCCGGGGTCGGTGATGTACGTGGTGACCAGGCGGTATCGCCCGGCCTTGCTCGACGTGGTGACGGTGCAGGCCATGCCGGTGCCGTCGGTGGAGACGGTGTAGGTGGTGTCGCGGCCCTGCACCTCGGTGAAGCTACGGTCGTCGGTGACCACGAACCGCATCGACTCGACGTTGGTCGTGTCGATCGTCGGCTCGTACACGTCGGACAGCACGCCGTCGGCGACGGTGAACCACACCTTGGATGCGGTGGTGCGGGCCGTGCCGACGCAGTCCTTACGGGCGAGGTCGAAGTGCGACGCCGCGCCCGGCCCGGCGGGCGCCGGCGCCGCCGCGTGCCGCCGCGCGGCCGCCGCGCCCGGCGCGGCGAGGACTACCGGAGCGAGTACGGCGCCGGCCGCGACGAGCGCGAGCCCCCGCGATCTGCCCGCGTGCGACAGAGTTGCCCGCGACATGATGGCCTGTGGCATGGGACCAGCCCAGCCGGGCGGCGATCACGTGTCAACGTCCGGAACCGGCCCCGGCGAGTCGGGGCCGCCGCCGGCGCTTTGCTGTCGCGCCGCCCACGCGTCGGCGATGATCTGACGCAGGTCCGAGCGCTTGGGCGTCCAGCCGAGCGTGTCACGAATGGCCGAGCTGTCGGCCACCAGAACCGGCGGTTCGGGCGTGGGCGGCGCGCTGACCGTGGGGACGGGACGCCCGGTCACCTCGGCGACCATGGCGACCACGTCGCGCACCGACGCGCCCATGCCGCTGCCGACGTTGAACACGCGGTGCGCTCCGTCGCCGGCCGCGTCGAGCGCCAACACGTAGGCGTCGGCGAGGTCGTCGACGTGCACGAACTCGCGGACGGCCGTGCCGTCGCCGTTGATCGTCAGGTGGGACAGCCGGCCGGCCGCGACGTCGAGGGCGCGCCCCACCAGCCGGGTCCGGTCCGGGTCCGGCCGGCGGTCGACCGAGCCGGCCACGTTGAACGTCCGCAGCACGACGGCGCCGGCCGGGGTCGCCCGCACGTGATAGCGCAGCGCCTCTTCGGCGGCCAGCTTGGAGGCGGCGTACGGGCTGGTCGGCGCGGGTGGCTGCGCCTCGGTGATCGGCTGGACGTCCGGAGCCCCGTAGACGGCGCCGGTCGACCCGAACACCACCCGGGCCGCGACCGGCAGGCAGCGCAGCAGGTTGACGGTGCCGTGCACGTTGGCGGCGAAGTACGACAGCGGCTCGGCGAAGGATTGCCTGACCCGGGCCAGCCCGGCCAGATGGCACACGCCATCGAGCGGGCCGCCGAGCTCGTGGTGGGCGACGATCGTCACCGCCGCGCGCAGGTTGCCGAAGTCGAGCAGGTCGGCGACGGCGGGCACCACGTCGTGGGGCAGTTGCCTGGCCTGCGCCGGACGACGCACCAGACCGATCACATCGTGCCCGGCATCGACCAGCCGGCGCCCGACCGCGTACCCGATGTACCCAGCGGCGCCCGTCACCAGGACCCGCATCCGCAACCTCCGCTTACAGGGGTTCCATGCTGCCCGTGCGGAGGCGGGGATGTCACTTGTAGCGGCGGCCGGTTCGGGCCGATATTCGCCCGGCGAGTGTCCGGGGGACGAGCTTGCCGAGCCCGACCAAGGTCTTGTATTGGGCGCCGGGCACGCTGACCGGCACGCCGCGGCGCAGGTCCCGCAGCCCGTCCCGGACCACCGAGTCAGCATCTAGCCACATGAACTCCGGGACTCCCGACATATCCATGTTGGCGCGCTGGTGGAACTCCGTGTGCACGAAGCCGGGGCACAGCGCCATGACGCGCACGCCCCGCCCGCCGCGTACGCGGATATCCTGCTCGACGCCCTGGCTGAAGCCGACCACCCAGGCCTTCGACGCGCCGTAGGTGCCGCGAGAGAAGAAGGCCGCGACGGACGCCACGTTGACGACCGCGCCCCGGGAGCGCTCGATCATGCCGGGCAGCGCCGCGTAGGTCAGCCGCAGCACCACCTCGCAGTGCACGCGCAGCATGACCAACTCGTCCTCGACCGGCACGTCGAGGAAGCGGCCCTTTTGGGCGAACCCGGCGTTGTTGATAAGGAGGTCCACTCCGTCGGCGAGCCGTCGTTCCGCCGCCGCGATGCCGTCGTCAGTGGCGAGGTCGGCGGGCAGTGTCTCGACGGTGGAGCCGTACCTCGCGCGGTGGTCCCTGGCCGCCTTCTCCAGGCGGGTCGCGTCGCGCCCCAGCAGGCCCAGGTCCATGCCGTCGGCGGCGAGCCGGCGGGCGAAGGCGGCGCCGATTCCGGCGGTGGCGCCGGTGATAAATGCGGTGGGCATCCGGAAAGGTTATCCGCCGGCATCAACTCGCCGTCATACGCCGGGACGAGACGGGCGAGTGACCCGCGAGTGCCCCGCCCTAGGAGCGCCGCGTAGCGTCACGGCGTAGCGTGGAGCCCGTGAAGATCGGTGTTTTGCTCCCACCGCCTCCCGACGAGTTCGGTGAGTGGCTGGCGGACGCGGCCGCCTTCGAGGCGGCCGGCGCCGAGGTGCTGTGGATCGATGCCGGCCCGGCCGCCGATCCGCTGACCCTGGGGGCCGCGCTGGCCGCCCTCACCTATCGATCGCTGCTGGTCACGACGCTCCCCGAGGGGGAAGTGCCGGAGCCGCGCGCCCTCGCCACGGTCCGGCGCCTGAGCCGCGACCGCTTCGCGCTCAGCGCCGACGGAGACTGGGAACGCTGGGAGCGGGTGCCGCCGCCGGCGAACCGGGCGACCTGGCGCGAGACCTTGGCCGACGCGGTCGAACGCGGTGCCGAGGGATTGCTGGTCCCGGCCGATTCCCGCCTGCTCGACCTGCTGCGCAATCCCGTTCAGCCGGGCGGCCGCCAGGACATTCATCTCGCGCAGGGATAAGAGCGCGCTCATACGGAATGATCCTCAGCATTGACCGTCGCATTTACGCGGTCTCATAATGAAACCCGTTCAGCCCACACGGCCTCGGTTCCGCATTTGGGGGCACGGCACCGGCCCTGTCTGCAGAGGAGAGGCGATGGTGGAGGTCACCCGGCGACAGTTCCTGAACGTTGGCGCGGTGGGCGCGGTCGGCGGTTCGGCGCTGGGCGGTTCGGCGCTCGGCTTCAATGTCGCCACGGCCGAGCAGGTGAAGCAGGAACTGCGCGTCCAAGGCGCCACCGTATCCCACTCCGTTTGCCCTTATTGCGCCGTGGGCTGCTCTCTGCTCGCGTACACGAAGAAGAACGGCGACGGCAAGGTCGAGCTGCTCCAAATCGAGGGCGACCCCGACAGCCCCGTCAACGAGGGCACCTTGTGCCCCAAGGGAGCCAGCTCGCTGGAGCTCGCCATCTCCCACAGGCGCGTGCCGAGCCCGCTGTACCGGGCGCCGGGCGCGCGGGAGTGGAAGCGCGTCTCCTGGGACTTCACGCTGGACAAGCTCGCGCAGAACATCAAGGCCTCGCGCGACCGTACGTTCGTCACCACCGACGCGGACGGCAACGTGGTGAACCGCTGCGAGGGCATCGCCTTCGCCGGCGGCGCCGCGTTCAGCTCTGAGGAAGGCTACTTCGCCACGAAAATCATGCGTGGCCTCGGCGTCGTCTATTTGGAGCAACAAGCCCGTGTTTGACACGGCCCAACGGTGGTCAGTTTGGCCGCCACGTTTGGCCGAGGGGCGATGACCAACCATTGGCGCGATATCAGACATGCAGATCTGATTCTTGTCAATGGAGCAAATCCGGCTGAGGCGCATCCGGTCGGTTTCCGCTGGCTCATGCGAGCCAAGCTGGACCGGGGTGCGAAGATCATCCACGCCGATCCGCGCTTTACGCGCACCTCCGCGGTCGCCGACATGCATGTACGCATCAGGACGGGCGCGGACGTCGCCTACTTCGGCGGCTTGATCAACTACGTCCTGCAAAACAACCTGTACCACAGGGAGTACGTGGAGTTCGCGACCAACGCCGGGTTCGTGGTCGAGGAGGGCTACGAGTTCAAGGACGGGATGTTCAACGGCTTCGACGAGGAGACCGGCAACTACGATCCCACGAGCTGGACGTACGAGACGGAATCCGGGGGCACCGCGAGGGTCGACATCGAGCACCCGCGTTCGGTGCTGAACCTGCTGCGCGCCCACTACAGCCGCTACACCCCCGAGATGGTCGAGCGCATCACGGGCATCCCGCGCGCCCAGTTCCTCGAGGTGGCGCGGCAGGTCGGCCAGATGGGCCGGCCGGACAAGGTGATGACGATCGTCTACGCGGTCGGGCTCACCCATCACACCACCGGGGTGCAGCTCATCCGGTCTGGGGCGATCCTCCAGCTGCTGCTCGGCAACATGGGCCGGCCCGGCGGCGGCATGAACGCCGAGCGCGGCCACGCCAACATCCAGGGCAACACCGACCACGCGATCTCCTGGGACATCCTGCCCGGATACCTGCGGATCCCGGCGCCCGGGCAAGAGAACCTCGACGATTACGTGGCGCAGAGCGCCTCGAAGAAGCTGCGCCCGAACGCGGTGAACTTCTTCGGCGAGAACTACCGCAAGTTCATGGTCAGCCTGCTGAAGACCTGGTACGGCGACGCGGCGACGCGGGACAACGAGTTCGCCTTCGAGCACATCCCCAAGCCCGCGGCGAACGCGTCCTGGATCTCGATCTTCGACCAGGCGCTCCAGGGCAAGA
Source organism: uncultured Thermomonosporaceae bacterium (assembly GCA_937891035.1). GTDB lineage: Bacteria > Actinomycetota > Actinomycetes > Streptosporangiales > Streptosporangiaceae > CALAED01. The sequence goes on from CALAED010000829.1 coordinate 5,945, forward strand.
TGGAAGGCCTCCTGCTGTCCGGGATGACGGCCACAAGCATCGGGCCCGACTCCAACCAGGTGCTGAAGGCGCTGTCCAACCTCAAGT
>CALAED010000830.1 GCA_937891035.1 uncultured Thermomonosporaceae bacterium
CCCATGTGTGGTTGAGCGCGCCCCCCGAACGGGCCGCCCAGGTGAGCCCTCGCCTGCTGCTCGCACAAGACAGGGCCGGCGCACTGATCGCGGCGCTGGCCGCGGGCATCGTCGGCGGTTTGATGCTGCTGCCGATGCACGCGTTGAGCCGCGTGCTGCTGGACGCCCGCAAGGCATTCGCCATTCCCGCGAAGGCCGACGACGTGGATTCCGATCACATCTTCGCGGCGTTCTACCTGGATCTTCGGATGTGGGACATGAGCGTCTACGCGCCGTTCTTCGCGGTGATCACCGCCGTGTGCGTGCTGTTGATGCGGGCGTGGCCCAAGTTCGTTATCGCGCGCTGGGCCCTGGCCGCCCGGCGCCGGCTGCCGTTGCGGCTGGTCGCCTTCCTCGATGATGCGCGGGAGCGTGAACTGCTGCGGCAGGTGGGCGGGTCATACCAGTTCCGGCATGCTCGGCTGCAGGAGCGCCTCATCGTCCGCCAGGTCCATCCTTCCCCCGTCGCCCCGAAGCGGGCCCTCGGCGGACTCGTTCAGCGCTTGGTGATCTCCACGCTCGCGGCTGCCGCGCTGGTCGCGGCCGCGGTCGTCGTGGTGACCTGGAACCAGGCGCGATGTGCCCCGCCGTGGTCGCTGACCCCGCAGACCCGGTTGCAGCGGATGCCGCTCGGTGACACGTACGAATGCGTCGGAATTCTCGAAGCCGGCGAGTACGACCGGCTCGGCCGCCCACCGGGGGCCGACCAGGCCGGCTTTCGCCCGGCATATGAGATGATCCGGCGCACCAACGCCGCGGCCGTCACCGACCCCCGGCACCGCTCGATCGTCGTGGCCGCCAAGTGGTCCATCCCGGATATCGAGAGCCGGACCGCGCACGCCCGGTATCTGCGCGCGATCGCGCTCGCGCAGCGGGCGCTGCTGCGGGCCGGGCGTCCGGTGCAGCTGATCATCGCGGCCGAAAGCCGCAGCGGCGAGGAAGCCGCAAGCGTGGTCTGGCAGTCCATCCGGGCCCGGGCGCAGCGCGATAGCCGGCTGCGTGGCGTGGTGCGGCTCCGGACACCTGAAGCAGCCTTCCAGGGCGGCTACCCCAACTCGGACGGCTTGATCATCAACGGTGCCGGGCATTGGTCGGAAACAACCTTTGATCTCGTGCCTTCGACAAGCCGAGTCCGTGACGTCCTGAGACATTACGTGGATCGATACACCAGCTCCCCGACCAATTGGCTGGTCGCATCCGACTCCGGGATCGGCTTCGCGGGACCGTGGCCGGAGACTTCACGGCTGCGCAGATTGGAACCCACTGTGCGGGCCGGCGAAAGGGTCTGCGCCGCCGGCCGGGACGCGGTGGTCGTCTATGGCGCGAGCGACGGCCACCTCGCCGATTTCATGGACGGCCTCCAGAAGGGCTGCCGCGGCAGGTACCCGCTCATCGTGACGGACCTCAGTCGCGCCCGCGCGCTGGACAGGCTCAAGGGCGGCCATCCGAGCGGCCTCCGGCTGGCCTACGCCACCACGCCAGGCGCTCTCGCCTGGCGTGACTGCCTGTCGGTCCGGTTCTACCAAGAATACCGGCGCGCCTTCGGGCCGGGAGACAGCACCTGCGCACACGACGCCGACGGCCGCGCCGCAGAGGCCCACGACCTGTTTCTGACCATGGCCGCGGCGATGTTCACCGCCCGCGGCGAGGCCGATTTCGCGGACACCTATGGTCGCCTGCCCCCGGCCGTCGCACGGCTCGACGGCTCCACCGCCGTCGGTGTCCGGGGCCCGATCGCGTTCGCCGCCCCCCGCCCGGGGCGCGGCGGCGACGATCCGCCGACCGCCCCGGTTCGCACTCCGCTGCTCGTCGTCGAAACGGATGGCGGGACGCCGCGGCCGAGTCTGCTATGCGGAACGCTCACCCCGGCCCCGGTCATCGACCCCGATCCCCGCTGCCCCGCCACACCGTGATGTCACCTATTCGCCCGCCGGGCGTGATCCACGCGTGCCGGGACAGGTTTGAACCGGTGATCGTCGAGCCGCGTATCCATGACCGTCGCCCTGCGCAGGCGACAGGGAGAATACGGTCTGGACGGCCGTGGGCTTGGGTCCTGGCTGACGACCACCCGCGGCCGTCCGGATCACCGCCGCCGCCGGCGCGCCCCAATCGGGGCCGGGACCAGGCCCGGCGCGGCCGGCGCAGGCGGGGCGCGCCACGGCGGGC
>CALAED010000831.1 GCA_937891035.1 uncultured Thermomonosporaceae bacterium
GACCATCCCCGCCCGCTTTTCCACAGCCTGTGGAAAAGCGACGATGCCGGCCCTCGGCGCCGGGCGGGCCGCACACGGGCCGGCTCCGCGCGGGCTAGTCTCGGCTGTTATGTACGACGCGATGATGGCCGAGACGATCACGCTCATCGGCCATGACGACGACGCGATCGAGGCGTACTCCGCCCGCCCCCTGGGCCCGGGACCGTACGGTGGTGTGGTGGTCCTCCACCACCTGCCGGGGTATGACGAGGCCACCAAGGAGATCGTGCGCACGTTCGCCGCGCGCGGCTATCTCGCGATCTGCCCGAACCTGCACTATCGGGAGGCGCCGGGGGCGAGCCCGGACGACGCTTCGGCGGCGGTGCGCAACGTCGGCGGCGTGCCGGACGACCGTCTGGTCGGCGACGTCGACGCCGCCGCCCGCTACCTGCGGACGCAGACTTCGTCGAACGGCAAGGTCGGCACGATCGGCTACTGCTCGGGCGGGCGGCAGTCGTTCCTCGCGGCGTGCTCGCTGCGGCTGGACGCCGCGGTCGATTGCTATGGCGGGTTCGTCGTGCGCGAGTTGCCCGACGACTTCCCCATCCGGTTGTCGGTGCGGCCGCTGGTGGACCTCGCGCCGCAACTGTCCTGTCCCCTGCTCGGGTTGTTCGGCACCGAGGACCAAAACCCGTCCCCGGAGGAGACCGCCGAGCTGGGGAACGTGCTCACCAAGGCCGGCAAGACCTACGAGTTCCACACCTACCCGAACGCGGGGCACGCCTTCTTCTCCGTCGACCGGCCGAGTTATCGCTATGACGCCGCGAAGGACGGCTGGCAGCGCGTTTTCGACTTCTTCGGCCGCCACCTGGGAGGCTGACCGACGTGTGCACTCACCTGACCCACCGGGCCGAGATGGCGGGCAGCGCCAAGGGCCCGAACGGATGGTTCGCGCTCACTCAGGCGAACGTGTACGTCGACCATCCCTTCGACGCGCCGTACGAGCACACGCTCAACATCGACTTCGCCGACCCGGCCAAGGGCCCGGCGGCGCGGGTCGCCGTCGAGCTGACCGAAGAGGCCGCGCTGGCGCTGGTCGAGGCGATCAAGGCGGCGCTGGCGTCCGCGCCGCCCGGCCTCGCCTCGGCGTCCGCCCAGGCCGGCGCCGCCGCCTCGACCACGTCGTCACCGCATAGTGAGGGCTCCTCGTAACGCGTTCCCCTGACGGGTTCCGGTGACCGTTCTCCTGCCTCGGGCGTCGGCGCTCAGCGGGTCGCGCCGTACACCGGACGTGGCGCGGCCCTGCCCGGGGTGTCCAAGCCGCCGGCTCCGGTCGCATCGACGCCGCCGGTCGCGCTCATGCCGCCGGTCGCCCCCGCGCCGCCGGTGGCGCCGGTCCCGGCCGCGGGCGAACCACCGGGCGGCCACGGGTGGCGGCCGTCGGTCTGCGGCGCCGACCGCAGGAAGCGCGGCGGCTTGCGCGCGTGCGTGGCCTGCTCGAACGCGAACGCGAGCGCGAGCAGCTTCGGCTCGGACCAGCGCGCGCCCATGATGGACAGGCCGAGCGGCAACTCGAACGCCGCTCCGGCCGGCACCGTGATGTTCGGGTAGCCGGACACGGCAGCGAGCGACGAGCTGCCGAGCAGGAAGTGGTCGCCGTTGATCATGTCGGTCGACCAGGCCGGGCTGCCGGTCGGCGCGACGATCGCGTCGAGCCGGTTCCGCGCGAGGGTCTCGTCGATCGCCTGCCGGGCCAGCGTTGTCGCGGTCCGGCGCGGTTCGGCGCACGCGGGGTCATCGAGGTCGCCGCTGGTCGCCTGGGACGCCTCGAAGATCTCCTGGCCGAAGAACGGCATCTCGCGCGCCGCGTTGGCCCGGTTGAAGGCGATGAGACCGGCGAGGTCGCGCGGGTGGTCGCCCGGGGTGGCGGCGAGATAGGCGTTGATGTCGTGCTTGAACTCGCACATCAGCGCGGTGAACTCGGGGCCGCCGATCCGATCCAGATTCGGCGGGTCGGCCGGGTCCACCACCGTGGCGCCGAGGCTGCGCAGCTTGGCGATCGCCTGTTCGAAGACCGCGTCGGTTTCGTTGCTGACGCCCACGTTGCCGGCCCGCCACACGCCGATCCGGGCGCCGCGCAGCGCGCCCGCGTTCAGGAACCGCGTGTAGTCGGCCGGGTTGTCCGCCTCCCGCGTCGGCGGGTCGGCCGGGTCGGCCCCCTGGATGGCCGCCAGCAGCACGGCCGTGTCGGTGACGTTGCGGGTCATCGGGCCGGCGGTGTCCTGCTGGGCAGAAATCGGCACGATGCCGCCGCGGCTCACCCGCCCGATCGTCGGCTTCAGCCCGACCAGGCCGTTGGCCCCGCTCGGGCAGACGATCGAGCCGTCGGTCTCGGTGCCGATCGCCACCGTGGCCAGGTCGGCGGCCACGGCGCTTCCCGAGCCCGAGCTAGATCCGCAGGGGTTGTGGTCGAGCGCGTACGGGTTGTTCGTCTGCCCGCCGACGCCGCTCCAGCCGCTGGCGGACTGGGTGGACCGGAAGTTCGCCCACTCCGACAGGTTCGCCTTGCCGAGGATCACGGCGCCGCCGGCCTGGAGCCGGTCGATGATGAACGCGTCCCTTGGCTTGGCCTTCGCCAGCGCGAACGATCCGGCGGTTGTCGGCTGGGCCTCGGTGTTGACGTTGTCCTTGACCAGGATGGGAATGCCGTCCATCGGGCCGCGCAGCGTCCCGTTCCTGCGCCGCGCGTCGCTCGCCCTGGCCTCGTCCAAGGCCCTGGGGCTCGTGGCGATGACGGAGTGCAGCAGCGGCCGGTCGATCCGCTCGATCCGGTCGAGGTAGAACCTGGTCAAGCCGGCCGACGTCAGCCGCCCGGCGCTCATCGCCCGCTGCAACTCGGGGATGGTCGCCTTGTCCACGTCGACGCCGCCGGGCCCGATGCCGGCGGCCGACCCCGTCGGACCGCCGGACACCACCAGCCCTGCTACCAAGAGGAGGCCCGTCCCCACGGAAGCCCATCGGATGCCGT
>CALAED010000832.1 GCA_937891035.1 uncultured Thermomonosporaceae bacterium
ATGCCGCGTACGACATCTACGCGGCCGCCGAGCCGTACGTCGATCCGGCGCCGGCGACCAACATGATCGCGCGGGCGTTCCTGTCGCTGCCCGAACGATGGCAGGCCGTGCTCTGGCACACCGAGATCGAGGGCGGCCGCCCGGGGGCGATTGCGCCGCTGCTCGGCCTGACGCCCAACGGTGTGGCCGGGCTCGCCTACGCCGCGCGCGAGGGCCTGCGGCAGGCCTACCTGCAGCTGTACCTCGCCGAGTCGGCGCGGCGGTCGTGCCGCCCCGCGCTGGACAAGCTCCCCGCCTACATCAGGGGCGGGCTGGCCGGGGCCGACTCGGCCCGGGTAGAGCGGCACGTGGACGGCTGCCGGGACTGCGCGGCGATCTACGCGGAACTCGCCGACGTCGGGCCCGTGCTCCGCACGATCGTGGGGCCGCTGCTGCTCGGGGGTGCGGCGCCCGGCTACCTCACCGAGATCACCGGCGGCGGATCGCTCCGCGCCGGCGGCGGGCCGCGCCGGGTCTGGCGGCAGTGGCCGCGGCGGCAGCGCCGCGTGCTCGGCGCCGACACGGCAGCGACTCGGCAGTAAGGATCATGCCGGAATCGTTCCAGGCGGTCGGGGCCGGATGGTACCGTCCGGCGGGGAGCTCTACGGGGCTCTCCACCCATTTCTTGATCCCGGCCGCCGCAGGCCGGCTACCGCATATTCCGCTGATCAGCGTACGGAAGTCGCCGCGTCGCGGGGCGCGGCCGCGCCCGGGCTCGCGACGCGCAGGAGCGGAGAAAGTTGAGTCGCCGGATTGGCTTACGACACCAGCAGACTTCACTACGCTGTGGGTGCCCGAGGTCCGTCACGGCTCCCGACTTGCGAGGCTCGCGAAACGGGCGCCGACCGGGCCTCGAGTCCAGGAAGGGGCGGTAAAGCGTGGATCGCTGCGCGCTGTTCGTAGACGCCGGTTATCTGCTGGCTGACGGCGCCTTGGCGGTGCACGGGACGCGCCATCGTGAGACCGTCTCCTGGGACTTCGGTGGCCTGCTCCAGCTGCTGGGAAATCTGGCGCGCGAACGCACCGGCCTCCCGCTGCTGCGCTGCTACTGGTACGAGGCCACGGTCGAAGGGCGCCGCTCGGCCGAGCACGAGGCGCTGGCCGACCTGCCCGGCCTCAAGCTCCGGCTGGGCCGCATCCGTCCGGGCCGCCGGGAGGGCGTCGACTCCGAGATCCACCGCGACCTGATGACGCTGGCCCGTAACGGCGCGCTCGCGGACGCGATCGTGGTGAGCAACGACGAGGACTTGGCGCAGGTCATCACCGACGCCCAGGATCTGGGCGTGCGGGTCAGCGTGGTCCACGTCGCCGTCGAGGGCAATTGGACGATCTCCCGGGCGCTCCGCCAGGAATGTGACGATCTGATCGAGATCGGCTCAGGCCATCTGCGGCCATACGTCAACCTGCTCTCCGGCGTCGACACCTCATCCTCGTCGTCCTCACCGCTGGCCAACGGTCACGCGACGACCGCCGGCGGGACGATCGCGCCGCTGCAGACCGGCGGGCACGCCGCGCCGCCGGGTTCGCCGATCACCTCGCCGGTGTCGGCGTCGTCGGCGAGCCATACGGGTCAAAGCGGGACCAGTCAAACTGGCTCGATGGGCCCGGTGAGTCACCTCGGTCAGGCGAGCCAGGCCGACCAGCAGCATTCCCAAGCGCAGCAGCACCAGCCGCTGGCCTCCCAGCATCAGCATCAGCATCAGAACCAGCACCAGCAGCCGGGGCAGTCGCATCAGTCGCATCATGCGCAGCAACAGCAATCAATGCAGCAGGTGCCGCAGCAGCAATCGCAGCAGCAATCGCAACAGCAGGCCCCGCAACAGCAGTCGGCCGGCCCGATGTACGCGGCGCCGACGCCGACGGCATCAACCTCGCCGCCGCCCGCCGCTCCGGCCGCCCAGGTGCCGCTATCCGGCTCGCCGTACGGGGCGCCGCCCCAGCACGGCCCCTACACCGGGCCCCAGCAGCTGACTCCGGCGCCCCCCCAGCAGGTCACCTCCACGCTGTCGGACGCGGTGAAGGCGGCGCATCAAGAGGGCCAGGACTTTGGCGAGTCCGTCGCCCGCGACGCGCCCGCGCTGTGGCTGGAGGCGGTGCTGGCCCGCAAGCCGCGGATGCCCTCCGATCTTGAGGCCCGGCTGCTGCAGGGCTCGTCGCTGCCGATCGACTTCCTGCTGCATGACGAGGTGCGGCACGCGTTGCGCAGAGGCTTTTGGGACGCGCTGGAACGATCGCGCCGGTAACGCCGCCGCCCGGGCGCCGCGACGATCCCGCGTCCGCCGACGACCGTCGCGCGCCGGATGGGAGCAATGAGCCGACTCCAGCCCGACGGGATTCTTCTCTGATTTCCGTGGGTATGTGCTCCGGAGCGCCCGGCGGTGATCATTCCCTTTCATAAGTAGCCTCGTGATCCATTTTTGGTGATCATTCCGCAATGGTCCGCTTCGTCAGCCGAGGGGCGGGTAGCGTCTAAGGGTGACGCATGTGACCGAAGACGATCTCGACGACATGGAGTTCGACACGCTGCGTACCGGCGACCATGCCGCCGCCGCGCAGCGACTGTCCGAACTGGCTGGGTCGGTCTCCGGCGGCGTGTCCCGCGCCAAGGTGCTGCTCCGTGCCGGGGAGCAATGGCAGCACGCCGGAGAACACGCGAAAGCGGCCGACCTCTACCGCCAAGCCATCGAGGACGGCGGCGAGGTCTACGGCGATCCGCGCGCCTATCTCGCCGACGCGCTGTTCGAGCTGGAGCGCGAAAGCGAGGCCCGTGACCTCATCGAGGCGATTCGCATCGACGCACCGCGCGATCCCGAAGTGCATCGTTGTGTCGCCGAGATGCTTTACGCGCACGGCGACGTGGCTGGGGCGCACGAATGGGCGACCGCCGGAGCGGACGTGGTGCTGTCCATCCAGGATCGCAGCAACGGTGAGCGGCAGACGGACGAGGATCTCGTGCTTTCGGCCGAGGACAGTCTCGAGGCGCTGTTGCGGCTGCGCTATCGCGCCAGAGTCGACCTGGGTCAGCCAGAGGACGAATACGACGCGATGCTCGACGACCTGCTCAAGACCTGACGGGTCCGGGGCTAAGGGTCGCGCGAGGGCGGCGCCGGCTGGGTGAGGGCCGCCCGGCCGAGTTCGCTCATGCCCGCCCGTTCGTTCCTGCCCTCCCGCGCCGGCGTCTCCCACCGTACGGAGGCGGTCCGGCCGTCGATGTCGATGGTGGCGATGGCGTTGTCGAACCACGGGCCGTCGGTGAGCCGCCAATCGAACGGGTTCGCCTTGACGCCGGCCGCCCGGGCCAGCCATCGGAACGGGGGACGCAGGACGTGCCGGGAGGCGGCCCGGTTGGCCCGCCGCAGCCGTACCGCCAGCGGGTTGCGCAGCGGCGAGCACACGACCTGGTTGATGGGCCGGCCGTCGACCCGGGCGAGATAGGAGTAGTGCACGTCGCCCGACAACAGCGTGACGCTGGTCGGCGGGTCCCCGCGCTCTCCTCGTACGGTCTCCACGAGGCTCGCCGCGACCTCGCGGAACGAGGTTTGGAACGCCGCCCAGTGCTCAAGATCGGTGCCCTGCCGCAACCGTTCCCCCAGCCGGGCGAACCGCCTGCCCCACGCCCCGGCGCAGATGGCCTCGTCCCACGCCTCGGTGTCGTGGATCGCCGGCGGCAGCAGGTACGGCAGCGAGCTGGCGATGAGCAGATGGTCGACGCCGCCCGTGCACCGCGCCTCGAACCAGGCTCGCTCGGGGTCGTCGAGCATGGCCCGGTGGTCCCGGTCGAGCACGCGGGCGTTGCGACTGTCCAGCGCGATCAGCCGGGTGCCGCCGAAGTCCTGTGCGTAACTCCAGCGCACCGACTCCGGGCGGCTGTCGGAGCGCGCGGCGAACTCGTCCACGATCTTCCCGCAGTCGTTACGGGCCGCCCGTACGGCGGCGTAGTCGGGATCGGCGTTCCGTTCGGCCGGGCTGAGGTTGCCGAGGTGCTGGTAGATCCAGTACGCGCCGAGTCCGCTCACGATCCGCCGCGGCCACCACGGCAGGGCCGCCATCTCGCGCCGCCAGGTGTGCGAGGTGTTCCAGTCGTCCCTGATGTCGTGATCGTCGAAGATCATCAGCGTCGGCACCGTCGACAGCAGCCAGCGGACGGCCGGGTCCTCGGTCCAGGCCAGCCGATAGAGCTCGGCGTACTCGTCGAAATCGAGGACCTCTTCGTGCGGCGGCTTGGAGACGTCGCGCCGGGACCGGATGAACTCCCGCAGCGCCGGCG
>CALAED010000833.1 GCA_937891035.1 uncultured Thermomonosporaceae bacterium
GCGTTCGTCACCCAGCTCAAGGCCGGCCAGCCGCGGGCGACGAATCCGCCGGCCGCCAAAGACCCCCTGCAGGACGACGGCGCAGGCCGCGAGCGCTGATCGCCCCCCGATCGGCGGCCCGCGTCCGTCGCCGGAACGGATACTTTGCAGGTATGGCACTCCCGATTCTGTTGACCGTGGACGATGATCCATCGGTCTCCCGAGCGGTGGCCCGCGACCTGCGGCGCCGTTATGGGAGGGACTACCGGGTGATCCGCGCCGGATCCGGCGCCGACGCTCTGGACGCGCTGCGGGAAATCAAGCTTCGGGGGGACGCGGTCGCCGCGATCCTGGCCGATTACCGGATGCCGCACATGGACGGCATCGAGTTCCTCGAACAGGCCATGGACCTGTTCCCACACGCGCGGCGCGCCCTGCTGACCGCGTACGCCGACACCGACGCGGCCATCCAGGCGATCAACGTCGTCGACGTCGACCACTATCTGCTCAAACCCTGGGACCCGCCAGAAGAGAAGCTCTACCCGGTGGTCGACGCGCTGGTCGAAACGTGGCGGGCGGCGGACGACCGGCCGGTCGAGGAGATCAAGCTCGTCGGGCACCGCTGGTCGCGGCACTCCTACCAGGTCCGCGACTTTCTGGCCCGCAACTCGGTGTCGTACCGCTGGTACTCCGTCGACGAGCCCGAGGGGCAGCGGCTGCTCGGGGCGGCGGGGGCCGAGCCCGAGGAGATCCCGGTGGTCATCACGCCGGACGGCAGAGCGCTGACCAAGCCCTCCGGCGCCGACATCGCCGCCGCGGCCGGCCTGTCCACCGAACCGGCGGCGGAGTTCTACGACCTGATCGTCGTCGGCGGCGGCCCCGCCGGCCTCGGCGCCGCGGTCTACGGAGCCTCGGAGGGCCTGCGGACCGTGCTCGTGGAAAAGAAGGCGACCGGCGGTCAGGCCGGGCAGAGCTCACGCATCGAGAACTATCTCGGCTTTCCCGACGGGGTCTCCGGCGCGCAGCTCACCGAGCGGGCCCGCCGGCAGGCGCACAAGTTCGGCGCCGAGGTGCTCACCGCCCGCGGCGTGGTCGGCCTGACGGCGCGCGGCTCGGCGCGGGTCGTCCGGTTCGCCGACGGGGCCGAGCTCGCGGCGCACTCGGTCGTGCTGGCCACCGGCGTGATGTACCGGGCGCTTGACGCCCACGGCTGCGCCGATCTCACCGGCCGCGGCGTCTACTACGGCTCGGCCGCCGTCGAGGCCCAGTCCTGCGAGGGCGAGGATGTCTTCATCGTCGGCGGCGCGAACTCGGCCGGGCAGGCCGCGGTGTTCTTCTCCCGCCACGCCCGTTCGGTCCACCTCGTCGTACGCGGCAAGGAGCTCGAACAGTCCATGTCGCACTATCTGATCGAGCAGATCCGGGCCATCGACAACATTCGGGTCCGGCTGTGCACAACGGTGATCGCCGCACACGGCGACGATCATTTGGAGGGACTGACGCTGTGCGACACCGCGCGCGGGTTCACCGAGACCGTGCCGGCCGGGCACCTGTTCGTGTTCATCGGCGCGGCACCGCACACCGAATGGCTCGACGGCACCATCGACCGCGACCCGCACGGTTTCATCCGCACCGGGCCCGACCTGCTCGCCGAGGGCCGCCGCCCCGCCGGCTGGCCGGTCGACCGCGACCCGCTGTATCTCGAGTCCTCGATTCCCGGCGTCTTCGTGGCCGGTGACGTACGCGCCCAGTCCGTCAAGCGGGTCGCCTCGGCGGTCGGCGAGGGCGCGATGGCCGTCACCATGGTGCACCGGTATCTGGAGGAACGTTGACCACCATGCGTCCCGACGAGCTGCGCACCTTGTTCCTGTTCGAGCGGCTCACCGACGAGCAGATCGGCTGGGTCGCCGAGCACGGCACGGTGGAAGACCACGCGGCGAGCACCGCCGTCGTCCGCGAGGGCGACCCGGCGACCCGCTTTTACGTGCTCCTGTCCGGCACCTTGCGGTTGACCCGCATACTGCGCGGTGACGAGGTGGAGCTCGTCCGCACCGACCAGCGCGGGGTGTACTGCGGGGCCACCATGTTCTTGATGGGCCAGCGCGGCGAGCAGCGCTACTCCGCCTCGGCCTACGCCGTCACGGACTCCTCGTTCCTGTCCCTGCCGGCCGCCGAGTTCGGCGAACGGTTCCGCGAGTGGTTCCCGATGGCCGCGCACCTGCTGGAGGGGCTGTTCCTCGGCCGCCGCAACACCGACGCCGTGCTCGGCTCGCGGGAGCGGCTGCTCGCGCTCGGCGCGCTGTCGGCCGGGCTCACCCACGAGCTCAACAACCCGGCCGCCGCGGCCGTCCGGGCCACCGCGGCGCTGCGCGAGCGGGTCGCCGGAATGCGCCACAAGCTGGCTCTGCTCGCCCGCCATGACATCGAGCCTGACCTGCTCGAACAGCTCTTGGGCGTACAGGAGAACCTGGTGAAGCGGGTGGCCGACGCGCCGAAGCTCACCGCCATCGAGCAGGCGGACCGCGAGGACGCACTTGCCGACTGGTTCGATGAGCACGACGTCATCGACGGCTGGGATCTCGCCGCGACCTTCGTACCGGCGGGCATCACCCAGGCCCGCCTGGACGAGGTGCTCGCGGCGGTGGGCGGCGACCGTCTCAATCCGGCGTTGCGTTGGCTGGCCTACGCGGTGGAGACAGAGACGCTGATGAGCGAGATCGAGGACGCCACCACCAGGATCTCCACCCTGCTGAGTGCGGCCAGGCAGTACTCCCACATGGACCGGGCACCGCATCAGTGGATCGACGTCCACGACGGCCTCGACTCCACGCTCGTGATGATGGGCGGCAAGATCGGCGACCGTATCCGGGTCGTCAAGGACTACGACCGGTCGCTGCCGGCCATCCCGGCCTATGGGGGCGAGCTCAACCAGGTCTGGACCAACATCATCCACAACGCGATCTTCGCGATGGGCGACAGCGGCACGCTCACCATCCGCACCACCAGGTCGGCACCCGACGGCGAACGGCTGATGGTCGAGATCAGCGACACCGGCCCCGGCATCCCCGACGACATCCGGCAGCGCATCTTCGAGCCGTTCTTCACCACCAAGCCGGTGGGCGAGGGCACCGGGCTCGGGCTCGACATTTGCTGGCGGATCGTCGTCACCCGGCACCACGGCGACCTACGCGTGGAGTCGGCGCCCGGCGACACCCGCTTTCAGATCCTGCTGCCGCTCACCGAGCACGAACCGCCGGCCTGAAAAGGCAGCGGGCGCTCGGTGACTTGCCTACGCGTAATGGCGAACGTCCGGCATTAAATCTCGGGCGGTCGCCTCCCCCGTGCTGATGGACGAGGACGACCCGGCATTTCGGGAGCCGTATCGCGGTGTCGGAGGAACTGTCAGGCGCGGAGCGGTCGGGTCGCCGATTCAGGAGCGGGGTCGTAAAGCGCGCTCCGCCCCGGATGTCGTCATCCGTTCGACGTCCATGAGATGATGCCGGCCCTCGTGCACGGCTCGTTTGGCGATCTCTTCGACGGTGCGCGACTCGGCGCCGCGAAAGCCCCGCAATGACCATTGCCATGGCCTGACGTGGTCCAGAGTGGCCGCCAGCCGGTCGGCCCTGACCACCAGGTCCTCGGCGAGCGCGGGCGCCTCCAGCCGGTTATACCCACCCTCTGCGACGGCGATATTGTGATCGATGATCTCCAATTCGGAGCCGGGACTATTGAGGATGGCTTGAATACGCCGGTCGAACAACGCATACACATCGCGGACATGCGCCGTGTACTCCAGCGGCGACCACAAACCCTTTCGCGGATGCGCTCGGATCGCCGCGTCGCCGGATTCGGTGGCGGCCATGCCAATCAGCCAGTCACGGTGCTGCCGGGCGAGCCTCCGGATCAATGACGGAGCCTCGCCGTGCGCCACAGTCGCCGGCTGGAATCCACATTCCTCGCAAGGTTCCATTACCTAATTGTTTCACGAATCAGCAATTATGTAACCGGTGATATACGAGGTACGATGGACATCGTCCTGAATATCGCCACAATGTCCTGCTGCGGCGTCGTGCGGCGACGCGATCTTTGGCGGCCGCGCGACGGAGGGTCCAAACTGGCGAGCTGCGGTAGCGGAACTGTAGCCGAGCCGGGAGGCATTTGGGGAGGTTCCGCGGAGATGTCCTGGAGCCAGCCGTGCTCGCGGGACAGCTCCTGCGCGCAGGTGACGACCTCGCGGACATAGCTGGATTCGTTGCCCTGCCGCCACAGCACCGACCAGGGGTACAGCGCGCCGGGCGAGGAAAGCGGCCGCCAGCAGACCTGGGGCAGCGCCGGGGTGCCCGAGGCCGGTATGCACAGGACGCATCGGCCCATGGCCACCAGGAAGACCGCTCCTTGGATGCTGTCGCAGCTGCCGTGGTAGAGCTCGGGCACGACGTCGGCGGATCGGCACAACTCCATGACGAGATGATGGAGCTCGGGCGCCTGTTCCTGGTCGGCCAGCATCACCGGCTGGCCGGCGAGGCTGCTCACCGGCACGCTCTCGAGCTCGGCGAACGGATGGTGCGTGGCGGTGAGCACACCCATCCGGTCCAGCCGGAACAGCTTGGAGGCGATCTCCGGCGGGGCCAGGAAGGCGCGGCCGAACCCCACGTCGAGCCGTCCGTCGAGCAGCCACTGATACTGCTGGGAGAGCCCCGTGCGGACCTGACGGATCTTGAGCTCCGGATGTCGTTCCTGGACCTCGTGCAAGATTAAGGGCGCGGAGTCATAGGACGCGTCGAGGATGCCCACACGCAGGCTGGGCCGTTCCGTCCCGTTCCTGACCAGCTCAGTGGCGCGGTCGACCTGCGAAAGTATCTTCCTGGCCTCCACCAGGAAGATCTCGCCCCCGCGGGTGAGCTGTACGCGATGGGTGTTACGGTCGAGGAGTCGTACGCCAAGCTCACGCTCGAGGAGCCTCAGCTGCTGGCTGAGAGCCGACTGACCAATGTGGTGGCGCTGGGCCGCGCGGCCAAAGTGGAGTTCCTCTGCGAGCATTACAAAGTAACGAAGTTGGCGCAGCTCCACGGACCCACCGCCATTCCCCAGGACAGTCGCCTACGGGTCAGACGATACGTCGGGAACCATGCACCAGGTCAACCGTGCACGCTACGAAACGCGATCATGACATGCTGTCATAATCGCCTGACAGCACGCGTGAAGGGCTGCGCGGGGCTCAGCGGGAAACCCGACCGCCCCTAGCGATCTTCGCCCGGCAGCCAGAATAAGGGGTCTATCATCTGTCATTATTCCTATTGCAGATGACCTCATCCCCGATCTGTATTTCCGTTGCGGGGCATGCAGAAGTTAACTATCTGATGGGCAGGTGGGCTCCGGATGTTACCAATACGGCAGTACCACCTGGCCGCCAGGCGAAGTGTTCGACTCAGCGTGACCATAGAGCGACAGCCGGGAGTGGCCCCTCGTGGGAGTTGAAGATCAAAAAAGCGTGTACAGCGTCTGCGACGTATCGGACTCCTGCGATCAGCTCGGCTTGCCTTGCGTTCGGACTGGGGCGCTCCAGCCGGTTTATCCAGAGTGCCCTCCCTTCACCGGCACAATCTCCACCGTTCGGCTGGAACCGGGCTCGGGTATGCCGCTCGACTCGCTTGTGGACGTGTTCAGGAAGTCCGCCAACACCGCGATGCTCATCGATCTCGGCGGCCGCACGGACATCCAGTGCTGGGGAACCGTGCTCGCCACCGCCGCCAGCGCTTGCGGCGTGCGCGCCGCGTTGGTCAACGGCGCCGTCCGGGACGTCGCCGGGCTCGCGGAGATGAAGTTCCCGACCTTCGCCAGGGGCGTGCATCCCGCCACCATGCGCGGGCGCCTACGGCTTGTCGAAGCCGAGACGGACGTCGTCATCGACGGGCAGCCGGCCTCGCCCGGCTGGGCGGTCGCCGCGGACGCCAACGGCGCGATCTTCTTCCCCAGGGAGCACGCCGCCAAGGTGTTCGGCCGCGCAAGGGAGATCGCGGCCGCGGAGCGGCGACTGCTCGACCAGTTCCGGGACGCGCGCCAGCCGACGGCCGTGCTGGACGCGATGCTCACTTGATCCATCCCATGAGAAATGGCGGTCACAGCATGGCGGACACCATCTATTTCGCCGCGACCTACACGCGGGCACGCGAGATGTTCCTCGCCGCGGCG
>CALAED010000834.1 GCA_937891035.1 uncultured Thermomonosporaceae bacterium
GTCGTTCACCTGCTCCGTCACGGGGAGGTGACCAATCCTCAGGGCATCTTGTACGGGCGGCTGCCCGGCTACCACCTCAGCGAAGACGGCGTGCTCATGGCGAAGGCGGTAGCCAAGTGGCTCGCCGCCCGGGACGTGACGGCGCTGTTCAGCTCGCCGCTCGACCGCGCGCGCGAGACGGCGGCGCCGCTCGCCGAGATCTTGGGTTTGGACGTGACCATCGACGAACGGCTGATCGAGGCCGGCAACAAGTTCGAAGGGGCCAGGTTCGGGATCGGCACCGCGGCCCTGCATCGGCCGGCCACCTGGGTGCTGCTGCGCAACCCGTTCCGGCCGTCCTGGGGCGAGCCGTACGCGGAGATGGCCGCGCGCATGCTGGCCGCGGCCGCCACCGCCCGCGACGCCGCGCGTGGCCACGAAGCGGTCTGCGTGACCCATCAGCTGCCGATCTGGATCACACGGCGCACGGTCGAGGGCCGCCGGCTGTGGCACAACCCCTCGCGGCGGCGGTGCGCGCTGGCCAGCCTCACGAGCCTCACGTACGAAGGTGATCGCATCATTGCCGTGACCTACCGCCAGCCCGCCGCCCATCTCATCCGCCGCCCCAGTGTGCCCGGCGCCTGACAGGCCTGCACAATAGAAGTTCCGAGTACTACAGCTCGTAGTTGGAGAGTCGTGAGTCCCCGAGCCAGGTCCATCCGCGCCGTTTCCGTTTCCGCCGTCTCCACCGCCCTCGCCGGTGCCGGTGCGATGGTGGTGGCGGCCGTCCTGCTCACCGGCTGCGCGGGGACCCCGGCGGGGCAGACCGGCCCGGGCGCCGGCGATTCGCGGTACGTCGCCGGCGACGGCAGCAGCCGCGTCATCAAGCCGGCCGACCGCAAGCCGGCCCCGCGGGCGCGCGGCACCACGCTGGACGGGGAGCCATTCGACCTGGCGACGCTGCGGGGCAAGGTCGTCGTTGTGAACTTTTGGGCGTCGTGGTGTGCGCCCTGCCGCGGCGAGGCGCCGGCGCTCGAGCAGGTCTATCGCGAACACAAGGCCAAGGGGGTCGAGTTCGCCGGCGTCGACATCAAGGACGACCCCGACCCGGCCAAGGCGTTCGTCCGCAAGTTCAAGGTCAGCTATCCGAGCGTCGTCGACCAGGACGGCCAGGTCACGCTGGCGTTCCGGGACGTGCCGCCGAACGCCGTGCCGAGCACCCTCATCCTCGACCGCCAGGGCCGGATCGCGGCCAGCGTCATCGGCGCGACCACCTACGACCGGCTCACCAGGCTCCTCGGGCAGGTGACCGGCGAGTGATCGCGGCGGGCGTGTCCGACACCGTCACCAGCGGCTCGCTGGTGCTGGCCCTGCCGATCGCCGTGCTGGCCGGGCTCGTGTCGTTCGCTTCGCCGTGCGTGCTGCCGCTCGTGCCCGGATATCTGTCGTACGTGACCGGCCTGTCCGGCGCCGATCTGGCCGAACAGGAGGGCGCCGGACACCAAGCGACCGTACGGCGGCGCGGCCGGTTGCTCGCCGGCTGCGCGCTGTTCGTGCTGGGCTTTTCCGTCATGTTCGTGAGCGCGGGAGCGGTATTCGGCGGCCTCGGCCGATGGCTGCTGGAGTACGCCGACCCGATCACGCGTGTCCTCGGCGTCGTCACGATCGTGCTCGGCCTCGCCTTCATGGGCTTCATGGCGTCGCTGCCGTGGCTGCGGCGCACGGTCAAGCCGGGCTGGACGCCGGCTGCCGGGCTGGCCGGGGCGCCGCTGCTCGGCGTGCTGTTCGGGCTCGGCTGGACGCCGTGCATCGGCCCGACGCTGGCGGCCGTACAGGCGCTGGCGATCACCGAGGCGAGCGCGGCCCGCGGCGCCGTGCTGTCGTTCGCGTACTGCCTCGGCCTCGGCCTGCCGTTCGTGATCGCGGCGCTGGCCTACCGGCGCGCGCTGGGCGCCTTCGGCGCGATCAAGCGGCACTCCCAGGTCGTCATGCGGCTCGGCGGCGGCCTGCTCGTGCTGATCGGCGGGCTTCTCGTCACCGGTTTGTGGGGTGAGCTGACGGCGAGCCTGCAGGGCTGGATCAGCGGCTTCGGGACGGTGATCTGATGGCCAAGCCGCAGCTACGGCGCGACCCGCCACCGCGGACGGAGCCCGCGCCGCCGGCGCCTCCCACCGAGCCCACCGGGCGGCCGGCGCCGCCGGGATCCGGAGGAGCGCAAGGACCCCCCGGGCCGCCGGACCGGCCGTCGGGGCTCGGCCTCGCCGGCTGGGCCCGCTGGGGTTGGCGGCAGCTCACCTCGATGCGCACCGCGCTCGTGCTGCTGTTTTTGGTCGCGGTCGGCGCGGTGCCGGGGTCGGCGCTGCCGCAGCGCGGCCAGGCTCCGGAGAGGGTGGCCCAGTACCTCGAGGAGCACAAGACGCTGGGCCCGATCCTCGACCGGCTGTCGCTGTTCGACGTGTTCGCCGCGCCCTGGTTCGCCGCGATCTACATCCTGTTGTTCGTCTCGCTCGCCGGGTGCGTGATCCCGCGCGCCTGGCGCCATTTCACGATGGTCCGCGCCCGGCCGCCCGCCGCGCCGCGTCACCTGTCCCGGCTGCCGCAGGCCGCCTCGTACGAGACGGACGCGCCGGCGGCGCAGGTGCTGACCGATGCCGCGGCCACGCTGCGCGCCCGCCGGTACCGCGTCGACGTGGTGACCGACGACAAGGCGGGCGCGGACGCCGGCGGCGGGTGGGTGGCCGCGGAGAAGGGCTATCTGCGCGAGACCGGCAACCTGGTGTTCCATCTGGCGCTGCTGGCGCTGCTGTTCGCGGTCGGCGCCGGGGCGCTGTACGGATACAAGGGCAACGTGCTGCTCACCGAGGGCAAGGGCTTTTCCAACACCCTCGCCTACTACGACGCCTTTCAGCCCGGCAAGGAGTTCGCCGCCAGCGGGCTGCCGCCGTTTTCCGTCTCGCTCGACGACTTCACCGCGAAGTACGTCGTCGCGGGCGAGCAGCGCGGCCAGCCGGTCGACTACACCGCCAAGATGCGGGTCAAGGACAGCCCATCCGCGCCGGAACGACGCTACGACCTGCGCGTGAACCATCCCCTCGAGGTGGGCGGCGCCAAGGTCTATCTGCTCGGCCACGGTTACGCGCCGGCATTCACCGTACGGGACGGCAACGGCGACGTGGCCTTCCAAGGAGCGGTGCCGTTCCTGCCGAGCGAAGAGGAGACCTTCACCTCAGAAGGCGTCATCAAGGTCCCCGACGCGCAGCCGGAGCAACTCGGCTTCATCGGCCTGTTCTGGCCCACGGCCGCCCCCGACGCCGCCGGGAAGGCGACCGTGTCGGCGTTTCCGGCGCCGCTCAACCCGATGGTCGCGCTGTTCCCGTTCAAGGGCGACCTGGGACTCGACTCGGGCGTGCCGCAGTCGGTGTACAAACTCGAGGCGGACAAGATGCGCCGCGTCGACGTCAAGCCGCGGCCGCTGCGGGTGGGTGAGACGGTGACGCTGCCGGACGGCGCCGGATCCGTCACCTACACGGGATACCGGGAATGGGTGAGCCTCGCGGTCAACCACGACCCGGGCCGCGGGCCGGCCCTGATCTCGGCGGTGATCGCGATCGTCGGGCTCGTCGCCACGTTCCTCGTCCGCCGCCGCAGGGTGTGGGTGCGCGTCGAGCCCGCCGCCGAGGGGCGTACGGTGGTCCAGGCGGGCGGGCTCACGCTCGGCGGGGCGCATCCGGAGTTCGACGACGTCGTCGCCGACCTGCGGGCCGCGGCGGACGCCGGGGGCGAGAAGGCTGACAGGGAGTGACGAAGGCGTGGTCGACAAGGATCTCGCGAGCCTGAGCGACCAGCTCATGCTCGGCGCTGTGCTGCTTTATGTGATCACCATGGTCGCGTACGCCGCCGACCTCGCGTTCGGCAGGCGGCGTGCGGTCGCCGCTTCCGCCGGACGAGAGCCGGCGCTCGTCGGCGCGGGAGCCGCGGGCCACCCGAGCACGGCAGGTGCGGCGGACGATACTCATGATGCGGCCGCCACCACCGCCGAGTCAGGCGAATCCGCCGAATCCGCCGAACCCGCCGGAACGGCGCCGGAGCGGCGAGAGATCGACTGGGCCCGGTTCGCGATTTTGATGAACGTGGTCGCCTGGGGCGTCCACCTCGGCGAGATCGTGACCCGAGGGCTGGCCGCCCACCGCTGGCCGTGGGGCAATATGTATGAGTTCACCTCGGCGGTCTGCTTCGCCGCGGTTACCGCGTACCTCGTGATCTTGACGAGGCAACGGGTGCGGTTCCTCGGCGCCTTCGTCATGGTGGCCGTCATCATCGGCCTCGGCGTCGCCACGATCTGGCTCTACAACGACCCCGGGCCGCTGCAGCCGGCGCTCAACTCGTACTGGATCGCCATCCACGTCAGCGCCGCGATCACGGCTACCGGCGCCTTCTCGGTCGCCGCGGTCACCACCGTGCTCTACCTGTTGGCCGCGCGCCGCGAGGCGACCGGCCGCGGCGGCGACGGCGTCCTCGTTCACCTGCCCGGTGCGGCGACCCTCGACCGGCTGGCGCACAAGATCATCATGTTCGCCTTCCCGATCTGGACGTTCGCCATCATGGCCGGGGCGATCTGGGCGGATCAGGCGTGGGGCCGCTATTGGGGCTGGGACCCCAAGGAGACCTGGTCGTTCATCACCTGGGTCGGTTACGCCGGTTACCTGCACGCGCGGGCCACGGCCGGCTGGCGGGGCCGCAAGGCGGCGGTGATTTCGCTGATCGCGTTCGGCTCCCTGCTATTCAACTTCTTCGGGATCAACTTCCTGGTCTCCGGCCTGCACTCCTACGCCGGCGGCTGATCCCGCTCGGCGCCGGGTCGTCCCGCCGGCCGTTTGGTTCTAGTCGTCGTCGCGCAGGCGACGGTCGAGGTTTCGCAGGAAGTCGGGATCGTCATCGGGGCCGCGCGGAGCGGGGGGCCGCCGGTCGCGCGTCGGCCGGTCGCGCGTCGACGCGACTTCGCGCCGCGGCCGGCCGAACAGTGCCCACAGGACCGCGCCGATCCAGAAGGCGAACAACACGATCAAGAACCAGGTGAACTTCGACAGCGACCGGACGTCCGTCTCATCGGTCGTCAGCACCTCGACCAACGCGTAGAGCCATCCGCCGAGGGCGATGAGCGCAATAAGGACGTAGACCATGCGCGCAGGCTACCCTGCGACCTAGGGCCTGTTGATACGTGTTTCGTCGCACGTCTGCCGGCGCCAAGCGCCACATCGACCGCAAGCCGGGCCTGTCCGGGAGCTACCCGGGCGGCGGCCGGCGCCGGATGGGCGCCGGATTCGCGGCGGGTGGCCGATGCCGGACACCGGCCGTGGCGACCGCTGAGGGGAGCGTGATGCGGCACAGGCTGGAC
>CALAED010000835.1 GCA_937891035.1 uncultured Thermomonosporaceae bacterium
ACCGACGTCTGAAGGAATGGCGATGAACAGCAGCACAACCATCTCCGCCGAGCTTGCCCTTCGGCTCGTCGTCCCTGGCCGTTCGACCGTGCCACTGCTCGCCACGGTCGAGTACGCCGCGAGCGATCCGTACGCACTGCGGGTCGCCTTCCACGTGGGCAACAACGAACCGGTCGAATGGATCTTCGCCCGCGAGTTGCTGACCCACGGCATGGCCCGCATGGTCGGCGACGGCGACGTTCAGGTCTGGCCGGGCCCAATGGACGGCAACCGCTTGCTCAACATCGGCCTGTCCTCCCCGTTCGGTGACGCGCTCTTCGAGGCTCCACTCGCCCCGCTGGCCGACTTCCTGCACCGGACATTCGAGATCGTCCCGCCCGGCCGCGAGACCGAGTTCGTCGACATCGAGGCGGAACTGGACGATCTGCTCTGGCCCTCCTAGACCGGCGCGGCGGTGCGGGGTCATTCGCCGAAGCGGGCGACCTGGCGCATCTTGTTCATCGCGTCCAGGGCGGCGACCTTGTACGACTCGGCCAGCGTCGGGTAGTTGAAGACCGTGTCGACGAGGTAGTCCACGGTGCCGCCGCAGCCCATCACCGCTTGTCCGATATGCACTAGTTCCGTGACTCCTGTGCCGAAGACGTGCACCCCCAGGAGCGATCGGTCCGCAGGCGAGACCAGCGGCTTGAGCATGCCGGACGAGCGGCTCCGATGGCCGCCTGCCGCCCTCCCGGCCCAGAACCGACCACTAGTACGTCGAAGTCGTACACGTCCCCAGTCTGGGCGTTACGGTACGCGCCAAGAAGCCGCAGACGTCAGAAGGCACGCATTGTGTGCATAGACGGTCGCGCAGCGGCTCAGGGATCGACGATCTCCGCGGAACGCTTGGCGAACGCCTCCATCGCCTCCCTCGTGACCGGTCCGGGCGCCGTGGGCAGGACCGTGCCGTCGACCGCGCGGATCGACTGGACGTCGCGCGTCGTGGAGGTGAGGAACGCCTCGTCGGCCTGGTAGATCGCCTCGAGCGGCACATCCTCTTCGTCGCCGCCGTACCACTCCAGCACGAGCGCCCGGGTGATCCCGGCCAGGCAACCGGACGACAACGGCGGGGTGATGAGGCGGCCGTCGCGGACGAGGAAGACGTTCGAACCGGTGCCCTCGCAAAGGTTCCCGGCCAGGTTGCCGAAGATCGCCTCTCCCCCGCCGCGCTCGTGGGCGTACGCGAGCGCCTTGGCGTTGTCACCGTAGGAGATCGTCTTCAGCCCGCTGAGGGCGCCCCGCTCGTTGCGCGGCCACGGCACGACGGTCACGTCGCCGGCCGACGGGAACGGCGTCTGCTCGGTCGCCGCGACGACGGCGGTCGTGCCCTGGTCGCCCCGATCCGAACCGAGCGGGCCGGGGCCGCTGGTGTAGGTGATCCTGATCCGGCCGAGCTCCCACCGCGGGGAGGCCGCCAGCACGTCAAGCGTGCCCCGCCTGATGGCGTCGAGGTCGGGGGCGGGCAGTCCGAGCCCGGCGGCCGACGCGGCGAGCCGGTCGAGGTGCCGGGTCAGCGCGAACGCCTCCCCTCGTACGGACTTGACCGTCTCGAACACGCCGTCGCCCACGAGAATCCCGTGGTCGAAGACCGAAACCCGTGCCTGCTCGGGGTCGTACAACGCCCCGTTGACCCACACCTTCACGCTGACGCGACCTCCCATGGCCGAGCCCGTCGCGGGCCCGGCTTCCGCCTTGTTTACCGTACCGGCTCGGCCGCCCGGGGCGGTCGGGGCGCAGGCGAGGCGGGGGCGGGGGCGCCGGGTCCCGGCGGCCGGCCCGTCAGGGGACGACACACCCGAAAACATCCTGCAGCCCCGCCCTGCCGTCATCGGTGAGCACGAGGGCTCGGCGCATGCGGCCGCGGACGAACCAACCCATGTGGATCATCCGTTCCGTGAGGGCGGCGCCCAGCGCGCCGTTGAGATGCGGACGCCGTTCCGTCCAATCCAGACACTCCCCCGCGAACCGGCGGCGGGCGGCACGGAGCCGCGCCAAGTCGATCTCAAGGTCGCGGAGACGTTCCTCGCCCTTGGCCGTCAGCTCGTACGAGTCCGTTCCGCCGTCCTCGTTCAGCCCATCGGCCTCGATGAGGCCGCCGTCGAGCAGCGCGGCGAAAAGCGCCGTACCGGCCTGGCCGGCGAGGTGGTCGTAACAGGTGCGCGCCTGCCGGAGCGCGGCCGCCTGGCGCGACTGCTTGAGGCCGCGCACCTCGATCGGCGGGCTGATCCGCCCGATCGCCTCGATGACCTGTGCGACCTCGTACCCCCGCAGGCGGAAGTATCGATGCCGGCCCTGCTTCACCACACCGATGAGTCCGCCCTCACGGAGCTTGGCCAGATGCGCGCTCGCGGTCTGTGCGGTGACGCCGGCGATCCGGGCGAGTTCGCCCGCGGCCAACGGTCGCCCGTCGAGCAGCGCCGTGAGCATCGCGGCGCGGGCCCGGTCGGCCATCAGCGCGGCGACGGCGGCGATGTCAGCCTCATATGCGGACATGCTTCGACCGTAGGCGAACAATGGTTCGGCCGGCATCGAAGCATGAGCTCAACGGACAATCCGGGATCGTTGGTCGCGGCAGCCGTCACGACCTGCCTGGAGATCGCGGCGACCTGGATCGCCTGGGACGGCCGACCGCTGGTGAGGACGGCGACAACCTCTGGACCCCGCACAGGCGCTGCGCCGGGTGGCCGACCACCTCGTGGACCACCTGGCCGAGGTGGAGGCCCTGCTCGCCGGCGCCCCGCAGGTCCCC
>CALAED010000836.1 GCA_937891035.1 uncultured Thermomonosporaceae bacterium
TGCAGTGGCTCGAGCAGTTCCTGGAGAAGTACGAGGGCACCGTGCTGGCCGTGACACACGACCGGTACTTCCTCGACAACGTCGCAGGCTGGATCCTCGAGCTCGACCGCGGCCGCTGCTTCCCGTACGAAGGCAACTACTCCACCTATCTGGAGAAGAAGGCCGACCGGCTCAAGGTCGAGGGGCAAAAGGACGCAAAGCGCAAAAAGCGCCTGGAAGAGGAGCTGCAATGGGTTCGTTCGAACCCCCGGGCGCGGCAGGCAAAGAGCAAGGCGCGGCTGCAGCGCTATGAGGAGATGGCGACCGAGGCGGCCAAGTACCGCAAGCTCGACTTCGAGGAGATCCAAATCCCGCCGGGCCCGCGCCTGGGCACCACGGTCATCGTCGCCGACGGCCTGACCAAGGGGTACGGCGACCGGGTGCTCATGGAGGACCTCTCATTTGACCTGCCGCCTAACGGCATCGTCGGCATCATCGGTCCCAACGGGGTGGGCAAGACCACGCTCTTTCGCATGATCATCGGCGACGAGAAGCCCGACTCGGGGGCCCTTAAGATCGGCGATACCGTGCAGATCTCCTATGTCGACCAGACGCGCGGCAACATCGAGCCGAACAAGACCGTCTGGCAGGTCGTCTCCGACGGGCTCGACCACATCAAGGTCGGCCAGGTCGAGATGCCGTCCAGGGCGTATGTGGCCGCCTTCGGCTTCAAGGGCCCGGACCAGCAAAAGCCGGCCGGCGTGCTGTCGGGCGGCGAGCGCAACCGGCTCAACCTCGCGCTGACCCTTAAGCAGGGCGGCAACGTGCTGCTGCTCGACGAGCCGACGAACGACCTCGACGTGGAGACCCTCTCCAGCCTGGAGAACGCGCTGCTCGACTTCCCCGGCTGCGCCGTGATCACCTCCCACGACCGGTGGTTCCTCGACCGGATCGCGACCCACATCCTGGCGTGGGAAGAGGGGTCGAGCTGGTTCTGGTTCGAGGGCAACTTCGCCGACTACGAAAAGAACAAGGTCGAACGGCTCGGCGTCGAGGCCGCCCGCCCGCACCGTGTCACCTACCGCCGGCTCACCCGCTGACCGGCCAACCGTCGGGGTGGGCACGCCGCGTGGGCCCAGCGGCCTGCGTAGGGGATCGAAGCCGCCTGCCTTGGCCTTCGTCGTGACCGCCCCTCAGACTTAGGGTCCGGCCCGCTCGCCGTCTGCCGTCATGGTCTTGGGCGACGACCCCGAGCCCGTCACGGGGTGCCGGCGGTGCGAGTCGGCTGACCTCCACATGGTCAGCCGGGAGGTAGCCGACCTGACGGCCGCACGCGTGGGCGATCGCGACCAGCAGCGCGCTGCGAGGCAGGCCGGTCGCTGCGAGCTAGTGAGGACACCGCATAAGTTCCATAATGCGGACATTTAATATCAGGATATGGGCGATCCGGTCGTAGGTGCTGATCGGCGACGATGGGTGGCGTTGGCGGTCGGGTCCGGCGCGATGACCGCCGGGTGTGCCTTTCAGTTCGGCCTGCCCTACCTCATCCCCGCGCTCCGGGCGGACGGGCTGTCACTGGAGCAGGCCGGCGTCCTCGTCGCCTGCCCGATGGCCGGGCTGATGTGCACGCTCATCGCCTGGGGTGTGGTGGCCGATCGATGGGGCGAGCGATTGGCGCTGTCCGCCGGGCTCGCCGTGGCCGGCGTGGCCTTGCTCGCGGCGGCGGGCACGCAAGGGGTGCTCGCGCTCGGCGCCTGCCTCGTGGTCGCCGGCGCCGGCGGAGCGTCGGTGCACGCCGCCAGCGGGCGGCTGATCCTCGGTTGGTTCGCCGCCCATGAGCGGGGCCTGGCGATGGGCGCCCGGCAGACCGCGCAGCCGCTCGGGGTCGCGGTCGCCGCGCTCCTGTTGCCGCCGCTGGCCATGGGAGGTCTCGGTGCGCCGCTGACCGCGCTGGCGACGGGCTGCCTGCTGATGTCCGCGCTTGTCGTGCTGTTCATTCGCGACCCCGGGCACGTGGCCCACCAGGGCCGGACCGGACGCGTGGGGGCGCCGTACCGTACGCCGGTCTTGTACCGAATCCACGCCGCGAGCGCGCTGCTCGTCGTCCCGCAGTTCGCGGTGGCGGCGTTCGCGCTCGTCTACCTGGTCGACGCGCACGGCTGGGACGCCGCGGCGGCCGGCCGGTTGCTCGCCGCCGTTCAGGTGGGCGGCGCGCTGGCCCGGCTAAGCGCGGGCGCGTGGTCCGACCGCGTCGCCAGCAGGCTCCGGCCGATGCGGTTGCTGGCCGGACTGACCTGCGCCGTGTTGCTGGCCTTGTCGATCGGGGCGTACGCGGAGTCCGGTGCGGCCGTCGGAGTGCTGCTGATCGCCGGGATCGTCACCGTGAGCACCAACGGCCTGGCGTACACCGCCATCGCCGAGTACGCGGGCCGGTCGTGGGCCGGCCGTGCGCTGGGCGTGCAGAACACCGGCCAGAACCTGTTCGCCGCGGCCACCCCGCCCCTGCTCGCTTACGTGGTGAGCGGCGGGGGATACCCGGCGGCGTTCGCGGCGGTCGTCGCCTTTCCGTTGCTCGCTGCCGCGTTGATCCCGGTCGCCGCCGAAGACGGCGGCTGACCGACAAGGCCGGTCGATGAGGGCGTCTCGCACAATCCCCGCCCGCCACGCGGCAGGCAGCGGGGACCGCGGGCCACGCCCTAAGGCCCGGGCCGCTCCCCGCTGCCGCTCGGCAGGCCGGAGGTGTCCGCGTTGACCATGCTGGTGGCCGCCATCGTCAGATAGCGCCAGAGCGTCTCGTCGTGCTCTCTGGGCAGGGCGAGCTCGTCCATGGCCGCCCGCATGTGCCCCAGCCAGGCGTCGCGCTCGGCCATGCCGATGGCGAACGGAATATGGCGCATGCGCAACCTGGGGTGGCCACGCCGTTCGCTGTAGGTGGTCGGCCCGCCCCAGTACTGCATCAGGAACAGCGTCAGCCGTTCCTCGGCGGGGCCGAGATCCGCCTCCGGGTAAAGCGGGCGGAGCAGCGGATCGTCGGCGACACCCTGATAGAAGCGGTGGACCAGCCGCCGGAACGTCTCCTCACCGCCGACCGCCTCGAAGAAGGACACCTCAGTAGCCATGACGCCCCCAACCTTATGCGAGCGGCGCACCCGCCAGATCCATTCCGGGCGACGGAGGCCCACGTTGCCGGACCGGCGTTACGCGGCCGAGGTGTCCACCTTGAAGGTCGCGACCGCCACGCCCGCCTTGTCGAACTCCTTTTTGACCCGTTCGCGCAGCTCGCGGGACACCTCGGCCTGCCTGCCCGGCGCGGTCTTGAGGACGACCCGGACGACCACCGCCTCGCCCGAGAGCGCTGTCACTCCCCAGACGTCGGGCTCGGCGATGATGATCTCGTCCCACGGCGGCTCGGCCACCAACCCGCTCGAGGCGTGCTTGAGCAGTTCGCGGATCTTGTCGATGTCCTCGTCATAGGAGACCGGGACGTCGAGGACGGCGCGCGCCCAGTTCTGCGACTGGTTGCCGATCCTGGAGATCTCGCCGTTGCGCATGTACCACACGACGCCGTTGACGTCGCGCAGCCGGGTCGTGCGCAGCGTCACCGCCTCGACGGTGCCGGTGGCCGGGCCGATGTCGACGACGTCGCCGACGCCGTACTGATCCTCGAGCAGCATGAAGATGCCGGCCAGGAAGTCCTTGACGATGTTCTGCGCGCCGAAGCCGACGGCCACGCCGACGATGCTGGCACTGGCCAGGAAGGGAGCCAGGTCGAGGCCGAGCTCTCCGAGGATCGTGAAAGTCGCGGTGACGAGGATCACGATCGAGGCGATGCTGCGCAGCACCGACCCCATGGTCTCGGTCCGTTGCCGGCGTCGCTCGCTCATCATGACGGGGCTGCCGTCGAAGATCGTACGAGTGCGCTCCCGTAGCCGCTCCGGCATCGTGCCCTCGGCCATCCGCAAGGTGACCTTGTCGATCATCCGGTGCGCGATGCGCCTGACGATCAGCGCGACCACGATGGCGAAGATGATCCAGACGAACTTGGTGAGCGGCTGGTCGAGCCAGGCACGGAAGAAGCGGGTGAGGCCGGGATTGTGGCTGATGTCCCACGCGATGCGGCAGGCGACGCTGGGCTCTCCCGGCGTACAGTACTGCTCCGGCGTCCCCTTTTCTTGAAAGGGAAGCAGCCACCCCGCCGTGTCAAGTGGTGGCACGGTCGCGAACCCTCCCCGACCTGTTCGTACGGATCGTCGGCATTCCATACTGGCGGACGATGCGTCCGTAGTCACATCGTCGTGCGCGGGCGGGGCTTCGGGTGAGCGTGATGGACGCCGGCGAGCCGCCGTCGTCCGTCACCGACATCCGTGGTCAGTGCGGTCAGTGCGGTCAGTGCGGTCAGTGCGGCTAGGCGTCGTGTGGTTCGAGGACGCGGGCCAGTTTCCTGGCGGCACCGCGCGGATCGTCCACCTGGTGCATGAGCTCACCCCACGACCACCAGAAAAAATGCTCGGCCGAGTCGGGCGCCGGCGCACAGGTGACGATCTCCGACAGACTGGTCGCCTCCGGGTTGACCACGCGCAGGAACGCGGGGCCCGAACGCGTCTTGACCACATCGGCCACGAGTCCGCGTGCGCCGAGTTCCCGCACCAGCCGGTCGAGATGATCGTGGTGAGTGTCGCTGGCCACTTGCGCACCCCTTCCAAGATCGTGCCACTTGTCAGTGTTTCTCACGCGATCGAGACTTCGCGGATGCGGGCGATGAGCTCCGCGAGAGTGAGTGACTAGGCTCACACTGCCCGGTCGGCCGTGACGGCGCAGTAGGAAGCAGTCGATTGGCGCGACCCGGAAGACGTTCCTTACCCCGCGGCGGAGGAACGTTGTCCGTAACCGGGTTGATATCTCCGACGCCTTCTGATTACCCCCAATCTCCTTGGCCGCACTGATAGTGGGAGTTACGCTGCGTGCGCGAGAGTTTATTTGTCGTGGCCATGAGTTCGACGTTTGTCGGCGCCCGTGCCGGCCGTTGCCCGTCGCGGGCGGCTGCCGGCACAGCGATGAGGAGGCCGGAAGGGATGGCGGAATCCCCCCTCAAAGAAACCGACGTAGCGCGCAAAATACGTGCACGCGGGCTGGCACATGGGAGGACGTCAGCCCAAATCGCCCGGGAAATTCACGACCAGTGCGGACCCGCCTTCGGCGTCAGCCGGGTGAAAGCGCAGCGGCTCGCCTTGGGGGTCGCGCTGTCCGATGTAGTCGCCCAAATCAAAGCGCTCTACGAGGTGGAGGGGAAGCCGCTGCCCAAACTGGGCGAGACACTACTTTCTGCGTATGAAAGCGGCAACAAGCGACCGGGCCCGGAATACCTGCACTATCTGTGTAGCGTCTACCGGGTCGAGCCGGCGGACCTCGGCTATCAAGGTCCCTGCATCTGCGGCCGCCGCCATGGCGTACGGCCGGGGGCGGAACGCTCTGCCGACATGGCCGCCGGCCGCCCGTCATCCCCGGCCGGACCGGTGATCGTCCCGGCGGCCGAACCCCACTACTTCACCACACGCACGTCGAGACTCGATCCGAGCGACCTAACGGGCCTGAACCGCGCCGCCGGCACGGTTGCCGCGGAAGCGGGAGAGGAGGACATCGTGCTTCGCAGGACACTTCTGCAGCTTCTTGCCGGTGCGGGTGTGCCGTTGGACGGCCAGTTCCTGGGCGCCGTCGACCATGTCCGGCGTCGGATGGACGACACGCTGATCAGCGCGACCGTGTCGCCGTCCATGCTTGACCAGTGGGAAGAGGCGACGCTGGGCTACGGGCAGCAGTACCAGGCGACGCCGTCGTTGCGCGTCCTGTGCGACGTCCTGCTGGACTTCAGCGAGGTACGCCGGATGTGCGCCCAGCGGCAGCCGATCGAGCTACAAGAGCGTCTGTGCCGCATCGCCGCCCAACTCGCCGGGCTGTGCGGGCGCATCATGAACAGTCTCGGCGATCATCGGTTGGCCCGTTCGTTCTTCCGTACCGCCCGTACCGCGGCCGACGAGACCGGAGACCGGGCGCTGTGCGCGTGGGTGACGGCGCGCGAGGCGCTCGTCCCGATGTACTACGGCGACCCGAGAGAGGCGCTGCACCTGGCGCGCAAGGCCCAGGACCAGGCCGGCCGCACGCCGTGCGTGGCCGCCGCTATGGCGCCCGCGATCGAGGCAAGGGCGCTCGGCCAGCTGGCCCTGCGCGGGCGTACGGACGCCGCGCCCAGCGCCAGGCGCGCGCTCGTGCGCGGCCGGGCCGTTTTCGAGCAGCTCCCCAGGCGCGACACCAGCGACCTGGCGTTCGGTTTCACCGAACGGCAGCTGGCGTTCTACGAGGGCGACACCTACACCAATCTCGGTGACCCGCACCATGCCGAGGTGGGGCTGAACCAGGCCCTGACGCTCTACTCCGCGCAGGAGCGCATCGACCGCACGCTGGTCCGGCTCGACCGGGCGGTCTGCAAGCTCCA
>CALAED010000837.1 GCA_937891035.1 uncultured Thermomonosporaceae bacterium
GCGTAGGGCTCGTCATGGTGTTTGAAAAGGACCTGAAGTGCAACGGGATGGCGTCGATGACCTGGCGTCCTGCCTCGATGCCGGGCGCCGCCGCACCCGGCGACATCGTGCCGATCCAACGAGGGCAGGCCGGGGCGGCACCCGACAGTGCGCCACGGCTTGCGGCGTCCTTCGAATTGATGGCGGCCATACTCGCGGAGGCCGACCTCGTCCACGTGCTGACGTTGTTCGTCCGGCACGCGCGCCACATCGGCGACGCCGACCTGGCCTTCCTCGCCCTGCCCGGGGTGGCCCCGCACACCCTGGAGATCCATCTGCCCACCGGAGCGAACGCCGACCTCATAAGGGGCCGGCTCGTACGGGCGGGCACGTCGGTGATCGGCAAGGTGTTCAGGACCCGGCGCGCCATGTCCACGCAGGTCGCCGCTGACCCGCCGTTGCGAGGGCTGCCCGCCGGGCCGATACTCATCCTCCCGCTGGACACCGGCGAACGGACGTGCGGCGTGCTGGCACTTGCCGGCCGGCCGAGAGACGCGCCGTTCACCGCCTCGGCCAAACGGCAGTTGCTGATCTTCGCGGCCACATCCGCCGCCATGATCGAAATAGCCGAAGAACGCCGTGGCGGTCGCTTCTGATTTCGGCCACGAGCGAGTATGGAGCGGAAGGGCCAACGTTCCCGCCCGCCCATCGCCTTCGCCGGCTCGCGGCGCCGGGCACCGGCGGATCTCCTCCAACGCGGCAGTCCGGTCCTCGCCCGGCTCAGGTCTGCGGGTGCTCCTTGGCGACCAGGGTCAGCACGTCGTACTTGGCCACCGACTCGCCGTCCTGGTTGGTCACGTCGGTGTCCCAGCGCACCTCGCCGTGGTCGGCGTTCTCGCGTGGCGTGATCTGCTTGGCGGTCAGCGTCACGGTCAGCTGGTCGCCCGGCCGGACCGGCTTGAGGAACCGGAGGTTCTCCAGGCCGTAGTTGGCCAGCACCGGGCCGGGCTCCGGCGCGACGAACAAACCGGCGGCGAACGCCACCACCAGGTAGCCGTGCGCCACGATCCCGCCGAACAGCGGGTTGGCCGCCGCGGCGTCCGGATCGGTGTGGGCGTAGAACGCGTCCCCGGTGAACTCGGTGAAGTGGTCGATGTCCTGCTGCGTCACGGTACGCGGGCCGGCCACCACCGTGTCGCCGATCCGCAGCTCGGCCAGCGACTTTCGGAACGGATGCCCGTCCTGGGCCCGGGGCGCGCCCGTCACCCAGCGACCCGTCACCACCGACAGCACCTTGGGACTGCCCTGCACCGCGGTGCGCTGCATGTGGTGGAGCACGCCGCGCAGCCCGCCCATCTCCTCGCCGCCGCCCGCTCGCCCCGGGCCGCCGTGCACCAGAGCCGGCAGCGGAGAGCCGTGGCCGGTCGACTCCTTCGCGTCGTCCGAGTCGAGCACCAGCAGCCGGCCGTGCCAAGGCGCGACCCCGCGTACGATCTCGCGGGCGAAGTCGGCGTCGGCTGTCACCACCGAGCCGGCGAGACTGCCGAGCCCGCGCGCTGCCAACTCGATGGCCTGCTCGGCGGGGCCGTACGGCAACAGAGTGGACACCGGCCCGAACGCCTCGACCTCGTGCGGCTCGGCCCGGTCTGGGTCGTCGGCGCGCAGCAGGATGGGGGAGACGAACGCGCCCCGCTCGGCGTCGGCGTCGACCACGTCGACGCGCTCAGGATCGCCGAACACGATGCTCGACGCGTCCAGCAGCGCCTTGAGCGAGCGACGGACCTCCTCGCGCTGCGCGATGCTGGCCAGCGCGCCCATGCGTACGTCCGGGTTGGCGGGATTGCCGACCGGCACCTTCGCCAGGCGGTCGGCCGCGGCCGCCGCGACCGCGTCCAACTGCCCGGCCGGTACGAGCGCGCGGCGGATCGCGGTGCACTTTTGGCCCGCCTTGACCGTCATCTCGGTGACCAGCTGCTCGACGAACAGATCGAACTCGGGCGTACCCGGCACGGCGTCCGGCCCGAGGATCGAGCAGTTCAGCGAGTCGGCCTCGACGTTGAACCTGACCGCCTGCCGCACGATCTCCGGGTGAGTACGCAGGCGCTGCGCGGTGCTGGCCGAACCGGTGAACGACACCAGGTCCTGCCCGGTCAGATGGTCGAGCAGATCCCCGACGCCGCCGCATACGAGTTGCACGGCGCCCGCCGGCAACAGACCGGAGCCGACGATCAGCTCGACGAGCTTCTCGGTGAGGTAGGCGGTCTGGCTCGCCGGTTTGATCAGGCTCGGCACGCCGGCCAGGAACGCGGGCGCGAACTTCTCTAGCGGCCCCCACACCGGGAAGTTGAAGGCGTTGATCTGCACCGCAACCCCGTGCAGCGGGGTGGCGATGTGCTGGCCGACGAAGGTGCCGCCCTTGCCAAGCGGCTCGACGGCGCCGTCGACATAGACGGTGTCGTTGGGCAGCTCGCGGCGGCCCTTGCTCGAGTAGGCGAACAGCACGCCGATGCCGCCATCGACGTCGAACTTCGCGTCGAACAGCGTGGACCCGGCCCGAGCAGACAGCGCGTACAGCTCGTCGCGATGCTCGCGCAGATGGGAGGCCAGCGCTTTGAGCAGGGCGGCCCGCTGATGGAAGGTCAGCTCGCGCAGGGCGGGCCCGCCCACCCGGCGCCCGTAGTCGAGCGCCGCCGCCATGTCGATGCCGGTGGAGGAGATGTGCGCGATCACCTCGCCGGTCACCGAGTCACGCAGCGGCACGCCCTCATCGTCCGCGGTGTGCCAGTCGCCGTTGACGTAGCTGCGGAGCAGCGCCATTACTCCTCCAGAAATGAACCGACCGAACGTTCGGAAGGTAACATCCCGGTCCGCGCGGCACCGAAAGCAGGTCGGCGGCGGCTACAGCGGCGGACGGGGGACCGGGACGGGGACGCCGCGGTCGAGGTGGTCGAGGATGATCTTTGCTCGCAGGTCGTCGGCCGCGTCCATCGCCTCGATCACCGACTCGGCTTCGGCCTGTGCCCCGCGCAGCTCCGGGTACGATGCGCGCCGCAGCCATTCCCCGCCGGGCTTCGCTACGGACTCGACGACCAGGACGTACGGAACCCTCAGGTATTCCTCGCGAGTCATCTGTCTCATTATGTCAGGACATATAGCTATTTGTTGCTGGCCATGATCCGGACGGACAATCGCCGTGGAGGCGAGGAGATGCTCAACAAGGAGCAGAACGAGTACGTCACTCGGGTCGGCCCTGGCACCCCGATGGGCGACCTGATGCGCCAGTACTGGATACCGGCGATGTTGTCCTCGGAGTTGCCCAGGCCCGATTGCCCGCCGGTGCGCGTGCTGCTGCTCGGCGAGCGGCTGATCGGGTTCCGGGACACCGACGGCAAGGTCGGCCTGCTCGGCGACCACTGTCCGCACCGCGGCGCGTCGCTGTTTTACGCGCGCAACGACGACCGCGGCCTGCGCTGCGTCTACCACGGCTGGAAGTTCGACGTGAGGGGCCGCTGTGTCGACATGCCGAGCGAGCCTCCGGACAGCACCTTCAAGGACAAGGTCCGCGCCACGGCCTACCCGTGCGAGGAGCGCGGCGGCGTGATCTGGACGTACATGGGCCCACGCGAGGTGCCGCCGCCGTTGCCCGACCTGGAGGCCAACCGGCTCCCGGACGGGCAGAGCACCGCCATCGCCTACGCCAGGGACTGCAACTGGCTGCAAGGCCTCGAAGGCGACATCGACACCGCCCACATCGGCTTTTTGCACTTCGGTTCCGAGGACGCGGCCGACGCCCCGCCGGACACGTTTCGCTACTACACGCTCAAGGACCGGGCGCCCCGATACGCCGTGCTGGACACTGAGTACGGCTCGATGTACGGCGCCTACCGCCCGGCCGGCCCCGGACGGTATTACTGGCGCATTGCCCAGTTCCTCTTCCCGTTCTTCACCATGACCCCGACCGGCCTGCTCGGCCGTCAGGTCATCTGCCGCGCCTGGGTCCCGATGGACGACGAGCACATGATGATGTTCTTCATGCGCCCGAAGCCCACCCCGGACCTTGAGGAGTTCATCCAGCGGCACGTCAAGCCGCCGAAGCTGCTGCCGAACACGACCGGCTGGCTCGGCCGCTTCCGCCTCGAGGCGAACGAGGACAACGACTATCTCCTCGACCGCGACCGCCAGGAACGAAATGAGGAGTACTCGGGCATCGAAGGCATCCACACGCAGGACCAGGCGATCACCGAGAGCATGGGCCCGATCTACGACCGCAGCCGGGAACACCTTGGCAGCAGCGACGTCATGGTGATCCGCGTCCGCCGGCGCCTGATCGCCAGTGCCCGAGCCCTCGCCGAACACGGCACGCCGCCCCCGGGCGTGGACCAGCCGGAGGCCTACCGCCAGCGCTCCGGCGGCATCATCCTCGACGAGGACGCCGACTGGGTCGAAGCCACCCGCGACCTCCGCCAGGCCTTCGTCGCCCACCCAGACCTCGACCCCTCCATCGTCGGCGGCTTCGTCTGACCGGCACCCGCGTTCAAACGTCGGCCGCCCTAACGGCTCGATCCTGCGTTGCCAGATAGTGCTCGACAAGGCGCGCGTAGGCGGCCTGGCGAGTGGTTTCCGATTCGGCCTCCATGAGCTTCTCGTGGGCGTGTAGGCGAATGAGGTCATGGAATCGGAACCGTTCGTTCGCTGCTTCGAGAAGATTCGCCTCGACCAAGGAATCCAGCAGCCGAGCGACCTCGCCATCATTGACACCGGCCAGTGCGGCTGCCGCCGTCGGCTCAAATTCGGGTGGGGGATGCACGCTGAGCAGTCGGTAGAGGCGGGCGGCGTCCTCCGTCAATGCTCGATAGGAACCATCGAAAACAGCTCTGAGTGCGGACAATCGACGAGCATCGTCGGCCAATTCGGCGACGACGCGGGCGATCTTCCGGCCTTGATGGGCCGCCAACCGATCACCGGAGGCGCAGACGGCGTGTGGCAGCCCTCCGCACAACGACACCAGCGAGAGCGCCGCGTCCGGCTCGGCCTGAATCCGCTCGCGACTCACGATGCCGCTCAACAATTTCAGGGCGCCGGGTTCATCTAGCGGCGTCAGGTGAAGGAAGTGCGCGCCGTCCACCGCCCGCGCCAGCTCTGGCAGGCGCTTCCGTGTAGTCACCACGATGAGGGCGGGACCGGGCCCGGGCAGCAAAGGACGTACCTGGGCGACGGAGTCGGCATTGTCGAGCAAGATGATCAGGCGTCGTTCGGTGGTGAGCGATCGAAAGAGCGCCGCCCGCTCATCCTGGGTCGCCGGGACACTCGCAGCGTCGATCCCGAGCGCTCTGAGAAACTGTCCCAGCGCATCGTGCGGCGGCATGGGATCTCCATCGCCGGCGAATCCGCGCAGGTCGACAAAGAGCTGTCCGTCCGCGTACTCCTCCCGGAGCTCGTGCAGCCAATTAAGCGCCAATGCCGTCTTGCCGACACCGGCGACACCGGTGATCACCAAGAGAAAAGGATAGCCGGCATCGATGTCTTGCATGGTCAGCCGTCGCAGGCCCGCCAACTCTCTGTCGCGTCCCGCGCAAAGTCCTGGACCCGGTAGCTGAGCCGGAGTTGGGAACGAGGGCCGCGACCCCGCATAGAAACGGATGCCGCCATAGATGGATCCGGCCTGCACACTGGGCCCGGCCACCGTCCCGCTGAGCTCGTTTCGCGCGTCTCCTTCACTCTCGTCTAACACGGAACACTCATTCGATTACGACCTGCGCCCAATCTCCACAAGCTCCGCCGG
Source organism: uncultured Thermomonosporaceae bacterium (assembly GCA_937891035.1). Taxonomy (GTDB): domain Bacteria; phylum Actinomycetota; class Actinomycetes; order Streptosporangiales; family Streptosporangiaceae; genus CALAED01. Next base: position 5,762 of record CALAED010000837.1, read on the forward strand.
TAATCCGATATTCGGCAACTTGGCGAGTGGTCAATGAGGGGAGTCGCATTACTGCTATATTTGCCTTGGGTCGCTTGTTCCATATTCGATTCGCAATGTTGCCGAACTGGATTACTTGCTGACGTCTACGACCCTACAAGCTTGGTAGCCGTGTGCAGGCATACGCCAATTTGCATGTCCGTATGTCACCACATAGCTTCCCTGGCCATGACGGTGGATCCGGGCGCCGACAGGGCGGTGTATAAGCAGCTGGCCGATTTGATCAGGAATCAGATCAAGAGTGGTGAGCTGCCGCCTGGGCGTCGTCTCCCGGCCCAGAAGGACTACATGCAAGAGCACGGCATCTCGCGCGACTCGGTGGAACGTGCCATGCAGGTCCTGCGCAGCGAAGGCGTCGTCGTCACGGATCGTCGTGGTTCGTACGTCCGGAGCGGGGATGAGCTGGTTGAGGTCCAAGTCGAGCAGGGAAGGATCACTGCGCGGATGCCAAGCGAGCCGGAGCGCCGCGATTTGGGGCTTACCGAGGGGGTTCCCTTGCTGGTCGTCACGGGCGCGGATGGTTCGGAGCAGGTGCATCCTGCCGATCGCACGGTCATCATGGTCAACATGTCGTGAGTGGAGCGTTCTTGCCCGAGTTGCCTGCCGTTGAGTCGGGATGACGGGGGCATGAGTGAGCTGGTGTGCGTATCGGCTATGTGATGACCATG
>CALAED010000838.1 GCA_937891035.1 uncultured Thermomonosporaceae bacterium
TAGAACGGGATTCCCTCCGCCTGCAACGCGGCGACCACGCGGTCTCTGGACACCGCGCCGGCTGAGTCTGGATCGAGCGTCAGCACCGGCAGGTAGTGCGGATGCGTCGTGCAGCGAGGGTCGCGACCCTGCGGCGTCACACCCGGGACATGCGCGAGGAGCTTGACGAGCTGCCGCCAGCGCAGCTCGCGGTGCCGGTTCTGCTCGGGCAGCCTGGCGAGTTGGGCGCGGAGCACGGCGGCGGCGAACTCGTTGATCCGGTAGTTGGACGAGGCGGTATGGAAGCCCGCCGGTACGCCGTACGGCATGCGGCCGAGGCAGTGCCGGGGAAAGGCCTGCTCATAGCCGGCCTCGCCGGTCTCGTCCGGCAGCAGCACCGCGCCCCCCTCGCCCGCCGTCATGACCTTGGTCTGCATGAAGCTGAAGGTGGCGATCGTGCCGAACGCGCCGATGCCGCGCTCGCGCCAGCGCGCGCCGTGGGCATGCGCGGCGTCTTGGATCACGGCCACCCCGGACCTGGCGGCCCACGGGATGATGCGTTCCATGTCGGCGATGTGGCCACCGAGATGGACGGCGATCACCGCCGCGCACCGGTCGGTGCGCGCGGCATCCAGCCGGTCGGGGTCGAGACAGTAGGTATCGGGGTCCACGTCGACGAGCACCGGTACGGCGCCGCGCTGGCGGACGGCGTTGGCGATCGGGATCGGCGTGAGCGCGGGGATGAGCACTTCATCGCCCGGCTTGGTGCCCACCAGGTCGAGCGCGAGCTGGAGGGCGTGGGTGCCGCTGGTGACCGCGAGCGCGGCCGGCGCCTCGTGCAGCGCGGCGAACTCCGCCTCGAAGGCGGCCGCCTCGCCCTGCCCGCGGACGACCCGGCCCCCCCACGCGCCCTGGTCGAGCACCCGCAGCAGGCCGTCGCGTTCGGCGTCGTCGTGGTGTGGCCAGCGGGGGAACGGCCTGGTACGGACCGGAGTGCCGCCGTTGACGGCGAGCTTGCCCGTGGCGAGTTCGGTCATCGCGGCCTACCACGCGAGGGGGAGCGGGCGCACCCCGAAGGAGTGGGAGTCCTCGTCGAACGAAAGCTCCTCGAACGGCACCGCCAAGCGCAGCGTGGGAATCCGGCGGGCCACCGCGGAGTACGCGATCTGCAGCTCGGTGCGGGCCAGCCACTGCCCCAGGCACTTGTGGGCACCGTGCCCGAACGCCAGATGGCTGCGCGGAAGTTCGCGGGACATCTCGAGCTCATCCGGGCTGTCGAATCTTGATCCGTCGCGGTTGCCGGCGGCGAGGGACACGATGACCCCCTCGCCCGCTTTGATCAGTGTCCCGGCGATGACCACGTCGGCGGTGGCGACGCGAGGCATGCCGTCGTGCGCGGTGGTGTGGAAGCGGAGCAGTTCTTCGACGGCATCAGGTACCACTTCGGGCCGTTCGTGCATCGCCCGGAACCACTCGGGGTCCAGCAGCATGGTGAGCATGCCGAGCGAGATCATGTTCGCCGTGTTCACGTGTCCGGCGACGATCAACTGCTTAGTCGTGTGGAGCGCCTCCTCGGTGGTGAGGCGGCCGGCGTGCATCTCGTGAGCGAGGGTGCGACTGAGCAGGTCGTCGGCTGAGTCCGGCTCCTTCTGCGCCAGCAGCCGCGCGCACAGGGCGATCATCTCCTTGTCGGCGGCGGCGAACTCCTCCTTCGTCGCGGTCCGCGAGAGGAGAATTTCACTGGTCTCGTTCAATATCTGCCGCTCGCCCGGCGGCACGCCTAGCAATTCGCTGATCACGTGGCTCGGTATGGGCAGCGAGAATTCCTCGTGGAAATCGGTGGGCGGCTCGGTCGCGAGCACATGATCTATTTGGTCGTCCACGATTCGCGTGATGACGGGACGCATTTTCTTGATCCGGCTGGACAGAAACTCGTTGGCCAGCATGCGCCGGATCTCGCCGTGCCGGGGCTCATCCATGCGGCTCATCGTCGGCTGGACGTCGACCCTGCCGGGGCTTAATTTGGGGAACCCCGGATTACGGACGTCCACGCTGAAGCGCGGGTCGCGCAAGAGCTGGCGGGCGGCGCGGTACCCAGTGACTAACCACACCTTTGTGCCGTCCCATATCGTTACCTTGGTGAGGGGGCCGGTCGCGCGAAGTTCCGACAGCATGTCCGGCGGGTCGAATGGACGCGTCCGCGGCGGCAGGTAATCCTGCGTCGTCATGATCTGCTCCAACGGGAATTCGCCAATTGTGATCGTGGGGTCGGGTCCGCGGCAGGACGTGACATTGGCCGATTGATCGCTCGTCGAAAATGCGTCGCCGCGGGCAAATGCCGATAATCGTACGCGCCGGTCAATTGCCTGACCGGTTGTCCGCGGTAAGCCGGGACTACGCCCGGTAAGTTGCCTATGGCCGTCCTCTCTAAATACACCTCACTACCACTTGCGGAGGCCGTCAAGATTCACTTCGGGATCAGGTATTATTGCCCGCGTCATCGCAGGTCACGAAAGTCGCGGGTGGCTGCACCGCATCGGACGGTGCTCAGCCACCGTCGGCGGCGGCCATATGGATCAGCGCAGAAGGCTCAGGTCGGCGATGGAATGTCCCGCAGGCGGGACATAAAAAGGGCGGCCCCAATGGTACATTTTAGGCGCGCGACCTCTTCAAAGATCGCGGCCCAGCCGCGTTCAGGCGGGTACGTTCAGCAGGTTCGGGCCGGTCGTCGTGCGGAACTCGAAACGGGCGATGTCACCGCGGGAATAGCCCGTATTGCCCTCGAGCCGAAGCGGGTTGGGCGAGCCTGGCACGCCCCAGCCCCGTTCGGGCGGCACCCGCCAACTCGTCACGACCTCGCTCTTGCCGGAGTCGGTGACTACGACGAGTTGACAGTGCAGCGGGCCGCGGACGCCGGACAACTCGATGCCGACGCGCGTACCCCATGCCTCGGGCTTGACAGTGATCTTGGCGGTGACCGCGTTGGCGTGGTTGGTCGCCTGCAGGATCTCCGTGCCGGTGGGCGTGGGCGCGGGCGCGGCCGCCGTGGCGGCCGCCACGGGCCGGCCGCGCTGGGACTCCGGGTCCGGCCACAGCGCCCGTGTGGCCACCGGGGTGATCGCGAGGACGGCCGCGGCGGCGGCCGCGGTCAGGTAGATCCGGCGGCGCCGCCGCCGGCGCAGGTCCGTCACGTCGTCGAGCAGCCCGGTGAGCACCGCCGGCGCGGGCTCGGGCCCGGCCACGATCGAGGGGTCGAGCCGCCTGGCCTCGTCCAAGATCGGCGGCATGATGTACAGCGCGCGCAACTCCGCCTGGCAGTCGGCGCAATCGGCCAGATGCGCCTCGAAGATTTCGTTTTCCTCTTCGTCGAGAACCCCGAGGACGAAGGCGGCCACCTCGGCGTGCGCGGCGGGCGGCTCCATCACGTTACCCCTCATCTTGCAACGCGTTCCGTAGTGCGCGCAGTCCGTAGTAGACCCTGGACTTCACCGTACCCGGGCGAATCCCGAGGATCTGAGCGGCTTCGCTGATCGAGCGATGGTGGAAGTACGTCTCCACGATGGCCTCCCTGTGCTCCCGACTCAGACCGCGCATCGCGTCCGAGACCACCATGGCTGACAGCGTCTGTTCTGACTGATCCGGCACCGGCACGATGTCCAGCGCCGCCGGTTCCACTTCCCTTGGACGCGCGCTGCGCCGCCGACGTCCATCGATCACGATACGGCGGGCGACCGTGAGCAGCCATGCCCACAGCAGTCCTCTGTCTCGGGCCAGCCGCCCGGCGTTGCGCCAGGCGCGGAACAACGTCTCTTGGACGACATCCTCGGCCCATTGGCGGTCGTTGCCGGTGAGCGGAAGCAGGTGACCGAGCAGCGGTCCGGCGAACTCCCGGTAGAGAGCCTTGACCAACTGCTCGTCCGAATCCTCGCCCAGGCCACTGGCGCCGCCACCGCCCCCGTCCAGTTTGGCGGCCCCGAAGCTGTTGCTCGCGTGACGCTCCACGAGAGCCATCTTGACGTCGCGGCGACCCTCGCGTACTTGAAACGTGATATCTGGTGCAACTCACAGAACTTTCGCCAACCGTCGCAACTTCCGCTGAACCTCGTCCGTTGCCACCACGTATCTCTCACGGACCGCATGGAGCGGCGACCATATGGCGTGATGATCGAGGATGGACGTCGGCTGTGGACCATCGACGCAGTAGCCGCGCGGCACTGGTCGTCATCTGGGTGCTTGCCGTGCCTTTGCTCGCTGGGGCCTGCGGCGATGACGGCGCGCCAAGCGGCAGCACCGCTCTGCCGACCGTGACGGCCTCCACGGGCGAGGAGAAGCGCCCGGTCCTGTCGAGGGCCACGTCCGCGAGGTTCGGTTCCGTTGTGGTCGACGCCCGCGGGCACATCCTCTACCGCTACGAGAAAGACTCCGCCAAACCGCCGCGGTCCAACTGCGTCGGACCCTGCATCAAGAAGTGGCCGCCGGTGCTGGCCGGCGACGAGTTGTCCACCAAGGGCATCGACCAGAGCCTGGTCGGCAGGGTCCGGCGACCGGACGGCAGATGGCAGCTCACCCTGGCCGGCTGGCCGCTCTATCGCTACCTGGGCGATCGGCGCACCGAAGATGTCAAGGGGCAAAGCAGGGACGGTGTGTGGTT
>CALAED010000839.1 GCA_937891035.1 uncultured Thermomonosporaceae bacterium
CAGCCACGACAGCCACGACAGCCACGACGGCGCGGGCGGCGACGGTCAGGTCATCCGCGGTCAGGTCATCCGCGAGGACACCGAAAAGTAGGCGACCGCCCAGGCCTCTGCCTCTGCCGGCGACCCGAACCGTGGCTTCGCTGCGGCCGCCCGAGGGGTGGGGGCCGCGGAATCCGCACCGGCGACCGGATCCGGCCACCATCGGACAATGGCCGAGCCCGTGTCCCCCGGCGGGGACACGGGCTCGGCGACGATCTAGGGCAGGTTACGCGTGCGGCCACGCATGGGAGGCGCGCGCCGGTCGGCCGGCTCAGGCGGTCTTGCGCCGCTGGGCACGCAGCAGCGCCAGCCGCTCGGCAAGGACCTCTTCGAGGTCTTCGACGGTGCGGCGCTCCATGAGCATGTCCCAGTGGGTACGGGCCGCCTTGCCCTTCTTGGGCTGTGGCATCTCCCCGTCGACCCGCAGTGCCGTCACGCCGCAGTTGCGGCACTCCCAGGTCATCGGGACCTCGGCCTCAGCGGCCAGCGTCACGGTGAACCGGTGGCCCTTCGGGCAGGTGTAATCGACCTCCTGGCGCGGGGCCAGATCGGTGTTGCGATCGTTCTCGTAGCTCGTAGCTCCGAGTCGGGTGCCGCGAAGTGCGCGCTCGGCCATCGTCACGTGCCTCCCCTGACGGCTTGCGTTATGTGGGTAACAACGCTCGGTACCGTCACGAGATTCCCATCTGACGCCTCCTCCAACCCTTCTGATTTCGTGGCGCTGCGTGACGACGGCGGGGCCGTTGCCCGGGCGGGCGCGCGCGGCGGCGGGTCACTTGCGGCTGGTGATGATCTCGTCGATGAGCCCGTAGTCGCGCGCCTCGGCCGAGGTCAGGTACTTGTCGCGTTCGATGTCGGCGCGGACCTGCGCCTCGGTGCGGCCGGTGTGGCGGGCCAGGATCTGTTCCATGGCGGTCCGCAGCCGCATGATCTCGCGGGCGTGGATCTCCAGGTCGGTTGAGTCGCCGCGGCCGCCTTCGATCGAGGGCTGGTGCAGCAGGACGCGGGCGTTGGTGAGCGCGGCCCGTTTGCCTGGGGCGCCGGCGGCGAGCAGGACGGCTGCCGCGTTGGCCGCCTGCCCCACGCAGGTCGTCTCGATCTGCGGCCTGATGAACTCCATCGTGTCGTAGATCGCCATCATCGAGGTGAGTGATCCGCCCGGGGAGTTGATGTAGATGCTGACCGTCCGGTCGGGATTTTGCCCTTCGAGCGCGATGAGCTGCGCGATCACGTCGTTGGCCGAGGTGTCGTCGATGGGCGCGCCGAGGAAGATGATGCGGTCTTCGAACAACTTGTTGTACGGGTTAAGCTCTTTGATCCCGTAGGAGGTGCGTTCGACGTAGGACGGGAGGATGTAGCGTCCCGTCGCCATGGTCTCGTCCGCCCCGGGGCTCATGCGCCCACCTGCTCGGCGTGCTCGATGACGTGGTCGACGAACCCATAGGCCTTGGCCTGCTCGGCGGTGAACCAGCGGTCGCGGTCGGCGTCGGCCTCGATGCGCTCAAGCGGCTGCCCGGTGTGGAAGGCCGTGCGCTCGGCGAGGACGCGCTTGAGGTAGAGCGACTGCTCGGCTTGGATCCTGATATCGGAGGCGGTGCCGCCGATGCCCCCCGACGGCTGGTGCATCATCACGCGGGCGTGCCGCAGCGCGTAACGCTTGCCCGGCGTGCCCGCGCACAGCAGCGACTGGCCCATCGAGGCGGCGAGCCCGAGCGCGACGGTCGCGATCTCGTTGGGCAGGTACTGCATGATGTCGTAGATCGCCATGCCCGCGTCGACGACCCCGCCGGGGGAGTTGATGTAGATCTGGATGTCGCGCCGGCCGTCTTCGGCCGACAGCAACAGCAGCTGGGAGCACACCCGGTTGGCGAGGCTGTCGTCGATCTCCTGTCCGATGAACACGATGCGTTCGCCGAGCAGCCGCTGGAACAGCTGGTCTTGCAGGATCTGCCCGGTGGGCAGCTCGGTGACGCGCGCGAACGTCCGCTCCACCAAGGGGTAGCCGGGTGGCTGGCTTTCGGGGTGCGGATCGAACATGGCTCCTCCTCAACATCAACTGTACAGGATGTACGGTTCGTACATATCAGAGCGTACGCTGGGAAGAGGGCGCGAGCCAGGGGACCGGAGGGAGTTCGCTATATGCTGAACGCCGTGGACATGACGGTGACGCAGGCCCGAGCCGAGTTCGCCGACCTGGTCAACCGGGTCGCCTACACCGGTGAGCCGGTCGCGCTGACCCGCCGCGGCAAGGTGATGGCGGCGCTGGTCTCGGCCGAGGACCTGGAGTTGCTCGAGGCCCTGCGCGCGCGGCGGTTCGATTTCACCGGCACCGGCACCGGCACCGGCGGCCCCGGGCCCCGCCCCGATCCGGAGGTCCAGCGGCCCCCGCGGCACGACCCGATGCGCATCGCCGCCGAATACCGCCCGCCCGGCCAGCCGGGCCCGGGCGGTTCAGGTGGGCCGCCGCGGCGGCCCGGCTTCCGCGACTGATCGGCTCCGGCCGGTCGGCGCGGCGACGGCGTTGTTCGGCGCCCACTCACCCCGGGACAGCAAGATCTCCCGCAGTCCCTCGATGTCATCGGTCATGATCCCGTCGACGCCGAGATCGAGCAGCCGGATCATCTCCAGGTGCTCGTTGACGGTCCAGGCGTGCACCTGTAGCCCAAGCTCGTGCGCCCGGTCGATGAACGCGCGGGTGACGAACGGCGTCCGCCCCACCCCGTAGGGCACCTGCGCGCAGGCCACGCCGGTGGAGGCCAGCCGGACCAGCTTGGCCAGTGGTCCGCCGTAGGACTTGGCCCGCAGCGCCATGACGCCACGCGGGCCGAGCGAGGTGCACACCTCGACGTCGGTGAACAGGCGCAGCCGGGTGCGTACCTGGGCCAGCCGGCGGGTGGAAAACGAGGTCAGGCAGACCCGGCGCCAGGCCTGTGTCCGGTGCAGCGCCGTGATCAGCGGGCCGATGGCCGGCTCGTCCTTGACGTCGATGTTGACCCTGGCGCCCGGCCAGCTGCCCAGCACGTCCTCGAGAGTGGGGATCGGCTCGCTGCCGCCGATGCGTGCCTTGGCGACCTCCGCGTAGGGAAGCCGCGCGATCCGCCCGACGCGGTCGGTGACCCGATCGAGCGTCCGGTCGTGGAAGGCGAGCGCGACCCCGTCGGCGGTAGCGTTGACGTCGGTCTCCAGATAGCGATATCCCAGGTCGATGGCATGCTGGAAGGCGGGCATGGAGTTTTCCAGCCCGCCAAAGGCCCCGCCGCGATGGGCGAACGCGATGATCCCCGGGTGGTCCAGGAATTCCGAGGCTTGCCGCACGTAGGTGAGTATGGCCCGTACGCGCGGTGGACCGCGAACCCGGGGGGCCCACCCGAGGACAGGGCCGAGGACAGGGCCGGATCGCGGCTTTTCACCGCGGATCGAAATGATGCGGGTGTACGGTGCTGTGGCTTGAGACCCCCTGACGGAAGGCATCGACAGTGGCCGATGTGACCGAATACAAGGCGACGTTCGAGCTCATCGACAGCGACGACGACGGTTTCATCTCCGCCGCCGAACTGGTGCGGCTCTTCACGGCGCTGGGGGAGGAGGTCACCGAGGAGCAGGCCCGCCTGATCGTGCGCGGCGCCGACGACTCGGCCGACGACCTCATCTCGTTGCAGGAGTTCGCCGACTACATGGCGACCAGGGCCGGCTGACCGCCGCCCGGCCCACCTGTCCTGCGGCCGTCATCCGCCCGCGCCGGCCGAGCCTCGTGCGGCGCCGGCCGCGGCCCATTCGCGGCGCCTGGCCTCGGCCAGCGCCACCGCGGCGGCCACCGCGACATTCAGCGACCCGACCCGGCCGACCTGCGGGATGTAGGCGACGGCGTCGGCGGCGGCGAGCAGCGCCGGCGAGCAGCCGTGATCTTCGCCGCCGACCGCGAGACACACGTCGCCGTCGAGGGTGGCCTCGTGCAGTGGCGCGGCGTCGCCGGTCAGCTCGATCGCGACCAGCCTGAACCCGGCCGCGCGGGCGGCCTGCGCGGCCGCGGCCGGTGTGCCCGCGTGCTCCCACGGGACGAGCCGCTCGGTGCCGAGGGCGGTCTTGCGGGCGCCTTGGTGGGTGGGCGGCGCGGCGTTGCCGGCCAGCCAGAGCCGCTCAACCCCGAATGCCGCGGCCGTCCGCACGATCTGGCCGACGTTGAACGGCTGGGTCACCGACTCGACCAGCAGGGCCAGGCGGGACTCGGTGCGGCGCCGCCACATGCGGTTGAGCCGCTTGACGTCGGTCGGCCGCAGCTGCCGCCGCTCCGCGCCCGCGCCCGGCTGTCGGCCCATCGCTTCCACGTCGGCCGACCGTACCACCCCTGAGCGTGCGGCGCCGATCGCCGTCACCGCCCAGGCCGGTCGGGCGGGGCGGTGACGGCGAGGACGCGGTAGGCGGAGCGGGCGGCTACGCGCTCGGGGGGCCAGCCGGCGTCGGCCAGCCAGCGGTGCAGGGAGTCGGCGCCCAGGTCTTCGATGAACTGTAGATACTCGAATAACCCCATGCCGTGCGTGCGGCGATAATTCCACGGTCCCCACCGTTCCTGGCGCTCTTCGACCGGGCCGAC